>JAJRPL010000238.1 GCA_024280815.1 Bacteroidota bacterium | reverse complement strand
ATTAATGCACTATATTCCAATATGCATTTATATTTAAAGATTCTATAAATATATCTCCACAGTAATTTCCATCTAAAATAGAATCAGATATTGTATATACCTCATCATCTAGGTCATCAACTACTACATGTTTTCCATCTGTAGAAGTAATGCATATATCATGCCCAATAATAGTTGTAGTAACAATATTCCTATCTACAAAATCATCTAACTCTGCTTCTAGTAGTTTAAGTAACTCACCCTTACGATAAAGCCTATCTTCTAAATCAATACAGCCACCATCTACTTGTTTGTAGATGCTATGTTCTAGGTCACCATTGGAATTTATAAAGCTTACAATAGCATAGCCATCTTGTTCATATACTATATTTTCATCGTGCATTATTTATCCTAAAATCATATTTATATGATGTTAGCTTTTGTTTACTGTGAAGGGATCTAAAATTTATTGGATAATGAACTTATTATATATCTTTTCTAGCATTGCAACTTCTTCTTGATTCAATCCAGACTCTTTTGTTCCAGAGTGTGCAATGGTTTTTCTATAGTCATTTAAATAGGTTAGCCATTTAGTCTGTTCTTTTTTACCATTAAATCCTTCTCCGATGTCAATAGCAAACCTTTTTTCAAATGTAGTAAAACTAGTATCTTCTTCTTTTTTTACTGTCCAATATTTTTCAATTATCGTTTTGTAATCTAAAATAGTAAGCATTTCTGTCCAAGTAGCTCGTTTTTCAATACCATTCTTTCTTCTTTCCGCATTCTCGGTTGATGCGAGATTTTTGCACTTAGTCTGAATGTTTACTATTTCTAATTCCCAATCATTTCCATATAACTCTTTTAGTTGTTTTAAAACAATATTTTTAATTGTCTTTTCAATATTGTCAGCATAATCCTTAGCTTTATTTTGTAGTTTTTTATCTTGTCTTTCATTCCAATCAATCAAATCATTAGGTTCATATTTAGTATATTTTTCATTGATAAGACTTTGATATAGTCGGAACCATGAGGTATCTGCACCTGCACCTTTCATAATTAAATAATGTTCTTTTTTATCTTTAGATAACTTTATAAGCCCCTGAACCAATACTTCAATATACTTTTTAATAATATTAAATCTATCTTGAATACTTGAATCTTTATTTATATCTCTTTCTTCCCATGCAAAAGTATGAAGACTCCCAAGAAGCATAATGAATGCATAGGTTCCTCTATTTGACATAATGAATTTCTCATTATATAAAAATTCTTCATGATTATCTTCCATGTATTCATATGCCAAGTTAACAAAAAAGACTACATCTTTCCTGCATGCTTTCATGGCTTTATCATTATCATGACTATTCGTATTATATAGAGACATTTCTCTTGTTTCATGGATAAACTCATTAACTTTTGCTTTAGGTAACAATCCACAATTACTCAAAGATGTATAAAATGGCTTGAATGTTAAATCTGCTTTGTCTTCTCCAATAGAGATTTTATTTTGCAATGGTCCACTTCCCACAGACAATTCTTTGACTATTGATGAACGTAATGCCTTTAATCTAGAATCCAACCTTGGTGCATTCCAAAATAAGTCTTCTTCTAGTACTAGCCTTAAACTCGGGCTAACTGCTTTTTGATTTTGATTAATATCCATAAAAATTTCAAGTTGTTCAATGGCTTCAAGTCCATTCATCGCGACTACGGGTACAGTATTTGTCGATAAATATTTAGAGTTGGCATATCCGTAAAGCCTATGTTGCCCATCAAGTATATAAGCTATAGCATATTCATTTGGTATCTTTAAAGTTCCTACCCGTGAATCACTATCCTCTCCTCGCATATCTGCCTCAAATTGTATTTTCTTTCCTTTAGCGAAGTTTACTATAAGTGAGTTTGGGAAATACCCTCCTCCATCAATGAAATCTGTAATATTCTTTAATCTACTAGGTACAAGTAGTCGGTGATAAGTTGGCATTTCACTATTATTTGCTTTTGTACGGTGTAAAATAAATCCAATTTTTAGCAATAACTCAGGCTCAATGGAAAACATATAATATGTTTTTTTACCCATTTTTCCTTCTATCGCAGGTATTTCAATACGTTTTTTGTTTATTTCTTGATTCTTGAAAATTAATCCTAAAAATTGGTACATTGCAGCATTTTTATAGTTTTTTATAAGACTCTGTATATAGTCATAGGTATTATTATTATAATAAAAAATATTCATTGTATCTAAACGTTTTTTATCTTCACTATCTTCGGCTAATCTAAGATTATTTGTAGCAAAAATATATTTGACTTTCAAATCTTTCCCATAAATTTCTTTTATTGACTTACTAAATCCATCTATCCGTAATTTTAAAGCATCAAAATAGTCTTTATAAGATGGAGCTTTTTTAGATTTTTCAGCACTCTTACATTCAATAATAAAAGCTGTCTCATCATTTATCGCAAGTACATCAATTTGCATCTTATCTTTACTATCGCTACTAAAAGGCAGCTCTAATGTTTCATTTCTGTTAAATATACGATAACCTAAATCATAAAATTGACACCAAACCTTATCTTCAAATAATTTAGAGTGTGATTTTGGTTTTCTAATCTTCCATTTTGTTTTGAGTTCTTTAACTTTTTCCCATCCATCTGAAAGATATCCTTCGACTTCATTATGCTCAACATTATCTTCAATATATTCTTTTTTCTTAGAACGGTAAAGTTTCCCTAAACTAGATACATCCGTAACTATCTTTTCTTTTATATTACCCACTTGTTCATCAGTCAAAAATGCCATTTATACTCCCTTTGTGTTCGTAATAATTACTTCTGAATATTTACCTCTTACTGCACCTTTACCACCAATCATACTAGCCCTTGTCACTTCTTTAACTGTATCTCCAACATCAAAAATTTCTCTTATCTTGGGATGGTTGGCATTTGTCAATATGTAATAGGCTTTTTTCTCTTTAATCTTTTCTATAAGTTCTCTTAATCTATACTGGTCTTCTAAAGAGAAAATCTTTTGATTATATTGTATGAAGCCATTATTGTTATGTGCCACCGTGTATGGAGGGTCTAAAAATACAAGGTCATTTTCTTTTACATTATCTATACACTTCATAAAGTCTGCATGCTTTATATCAATGGATTGAAGTGCATTGCTCACATTCAAAATATTATCAAAATCAAATGTGTACTTTTCTCTATAACCATACGGAACATTATATTTTCCATTAGAATTTACTCTATATATACCATTAAATGATGTCTGATTAAGATAAATAAATCTAGCTGCCCTTTTTTCTACAGATTGAAAACTCTGTGTTCTAATTCTCAGATAATCTTCTTTAGTATTTTTAAATAGCTTAATGTACTCTATAACTTCGAGAGGATTATTTTTAATTGCGTTATATGTTTCTATCAAATCTTCATTAAAGTCTGAGATAAAAGCTTGTTGAGGATTCATATGAAAGAAGATAGCACCTCCCCCTATAAATGGTTCATGATATTGATTAAAACTTTCTGGTAAAAAATCATCTAACCGTTTTATCAACCATCGTTTTCCACCAGCCCATCGTAAAAATGGTTTAGCTTTCTTGTTGCTAGATGAAATAGCATATCTAGCATTCATATT
>JAJRPL010000237.1 GCA_024280815.1 Bacteroidota bacterium | reverse complement strand
ATTAAAAAAGTTAGAAAAATCATCTTTAAAAACAAATGCTAAATTCAGATTACTAGACGAATTGTCTAAATTTTACATTTTAACAAATTCTTTAGGATGGACACTTCTCTATGAAGAGACTCCAATTACTGATAAAAAAGTGCTTTTTGAATTAGAGTTGTAGCTTACTATTTTTGTATCAAAGCTAATCCATCTTTTATCAAGTGACTTGTTTTAGTATTTTTAGTTAAGGTTTCAAGATACTGTAGAACATCTATTTTAAATTTATTTTTATTATTAAAAACCAATTCTAAAATTTCTAAAGGTAATAACCAATCGTGTGGAAAATTTGACTTAAGCAAATTAAAAATTTCTTCTAGTCTGTTTTCATTTACTTTTTTCCCGTCTCTAAATTGCCTTACCTCTTTATATAATTCGTGTAATTCTTTATCTTTTTGATTATAACTAATCTTATGTGTTTTTTCTTTTGGAGGATCAAAAGTTAATCCGAAATTTTCTGGATCAGCCACACCAGAATATGCTGATACTACTTCTTTACCTACAGCCATATCATAAATACCCCATTCAGGTTTGAATAAAACTTCTTCAAAATAGGTTACTGTACAATTTTGAAATGATATTAAAATAATTTTACCTTGTAAATTTCTTTTCCCAGTAATAATTTCACCTTTTACTTGTATTCCTCCTTCAAAATTTAAATTCACCTTTTTTCCTTCAAAAATTCCATAAGCATCTAAATCGGTCGGTGACATATCTTCAATTGCAATATTGATCCCTTTTAATTTCCCTACAGCTGAGCCAAAACCTTCAGCATGATATTCTTTACCATGACCTATCAATTCTTTATTTTTATAAGCCAACGCTGTTGAACCTTTTGTTTGAATATATGCGGTTTTTAAATTTCCATTATCAATTACTTTACTAAAAATACCTGAAATCTGAATACCAGTACTCAATTCAATAGTTCCTAAATTCTTAGAATCTATCAATTGTTGCAATCCTTTTAATCCACCATTTCGTAACGCCATTTTATTAGCAAATTCTTCCAAAACAAAACTTAAGTGTGCAAAATTTGGAGTAACAAACAACTGTGGCTGTGGTTTTGTAATATCAAAATTGGTGTCAGCAGCTACAATAGTATATGGCTTTTTTTCAATTTCTTTACGCATACACCATTTGCTTTCTCCTATTGATGATAATAATCCTGCTCCATAAATTTTAGGATTTTCTAGAGTGCCAATCAACCCGTATTCTACGGTCCACCAATGTAAATTCCTGATTTTTGCCATTTCACTAAGTTCTGTCATAGTTGCCGAAACATCAGCAACGCTTTCCTCCGCTTTAGCGATATCTTTTTTACTGATATTAGGATTTTCTTTTAAAATTGAAAGATGGCGTATAGCCTCATACAATTCATAATCTTTTGAAGATGAAATAGCTTTGCTTCCTATTTCTCCAAATCGTCTTAAATATTCAGCATATTCAGCATTTGCAATAATTGGTGCATGGCCAGCTGCTTCATGAATAATATCAGGTGCTGGTGTATATTCTAGATGATCTATTGTTCTAATATCGGCAGCAATAACCAAGGTATTATATGCCTGAAACTCCATAAATGCATTTGGTGGTATAAAGCCATCAACTGAAACAGCAGACCATCCTAATTCTTTTAGAATTCTATTCATGCCTTGCATTCTAGGAATTTCATCAACAGAAATTCCTGCCTTTTTTAAGCCTTCTAAATACGATTTATGTGCAACTTTCGACAAATAGTTTACATTTTTTCGCATCACATAACGCCATACTGCTTGGTTCTGAGCTGTATATTCATCATAAGGTTGAGGAATCACGAAAGATTGTAAATGCTTAGGTAATTTGGCTGTTATTCTGTTTGATTTAAAATCCATATCAAGAACTAATAAATTGGTCTGTAAAGTTACAGTATTTCAATTACCAATATTAAACTGAAAATACTTTTTTAAAATTTTGTACATTTATGGCGACAAAACAACATACAAAATTATGAGAGGTAGAGGCGGATTAAAAATTAGACTAATTATTGGTGCTGGTATTGTATTATTTTCTTTATTTAAATATTACGCCAATAGAGGCACTAACCCATATACTGGTAAGAAGCAAAGTATTGCATTGACAACCGAAGAAGAAATCGCCATAGGTTTGCAAAGTGCTCCTAAAATGGCTCAACAACACGGTGGCTTATATCCAGATCAAGAAGCCCAAGACCTAGTTGATAGAGTAGGTAATAAATTAGTCAATAATAGTATTGCTAGAGAAACTCCTTATAAATATGATTTCCATTTATTAAGAGACCCTAAAACTATCAATGCTTTTGCCTTGCCTGGCGGACAAATATTTATCACCTATGCCCTATATTCTAAACTTGAAAATGAAGATCAGTTGGCTGGTGTTTTAGGTCATGAAATCGGACATGTAGTAGGTAGGCATTCTGCTGAACGGATTGCCAAACAAGGATTAACTCAAGGAATTATTTCTGGTGTTTTAGTTGGGGGTGGCGATGGTACTGGGCAGATGGCTGCTATGATTGGTAATGTAATTAACATGAAATATGGTAGAGGCGATGAACTTGAAAGTGATGATTTAGGCGTGAAATTCATGATAGAAGCGGGCTATCAACCTGAAGAAATGATTGGTGTAATGCAAATTTTAAAAGCTGCTGCAGGTCCAAATAGAGTGCCTGAAATGCAAAGCACACACCCTGACCCCGAAAATAGAATTCAAAAAATTAAAGAGGCTATAGAAAGATATAGACAATAATTATGAGAGGTAGAAACTTTAACGCTTTAGGAAGTTTATCTGGGCATGCCTCTTCAATGATTGGTAGTTTAAAAAACAACTTGAGAAGAAAGGAAAGAGAAAAATTTAACTCTTCAAGTAAAGTTACTTCTAAAAAAGCTTTTATTGACCCTATAAAAGCTTCTCCTAAATTACTCAAAAAAATTAGAGAAAAACTCCAAAAAGAAAATAGAAAAAATTTAATTTTCTCATTAACTCTAACCATTGTACTTACTGTTGTTCTATTTATCTTATTTAATTATGTAAAATTTTAATTCTCTATAACTTCTTTAGTACCTTTGTAGCTATAATTTTTTACACGAAATGCAGAAAAAGACAATCTTAATAATTCTTGACGGATGGGGCATCGGTCCAAATCCTGAAGTATCAGCCATTGCAAAAGCTAACACGCCTTTTGTAGATTCTTTATATAAAAAATACCCAAATGCTAGTTTACGTACT
>JAJRPL010000236.1 GCA_024280815.1 Bacteroidota bacterium | reverse complement strand
ATGTTTTTTTATCTCTTAAGGTATCGGTAAGTTCCTTTTTTATAACAGTGAATATGGTCTTCATAGGTCTAGTTGTTTTGGTTTACAATGTTGATAAATGCTTCAGTTAACGATTTTCCTTCAGATTGCTTTCTAAAAGCATCCATTGAATCATTATAAATAAGGTTTCCTTTAGCGATGATGGCGAGATCATCACATAACAAATCTACTTCACTCATAATATGTGAAGAGAAAATCACCGTTTTTCCGTCTTGTTTACATTGCCTAATCAATTCTATAATGCTATTGGCTGTAATTACATCTAAACCCGAAGTAGGTTCATCAAAAATGACGACACTAGGGTCGTGAATCATACTTCTGGCAATTGAAACTTTTTGTTTCATACCTGTAGAGAGTTGACCAATACGCTTTTTAGAGAATTCATTGATACCTAATTGTTCAAATAGATTTTCTTTACGTTCTTTAAAAATAGAGGCATCCATATCATGTAAATCAGCAAAATATTTTACAATTTCACCAGGGGTTAGTCGGTCGTAAAGATTTGTAGAGCCAGTTAAAAATCCTATTCTTCTACGCACCTCTTGCGGGTTATCTGTCACACTAATACCACCTACTTTAATATCTCCAGAAGAAGGCGTTAATATGGTAGAAATTATTCGTAATAGAGTGGTTTTACCAGCACCATTTGGGCCTAACAAAGAAAATACACGACCAGGCTGACAAGTAAAGCTAACATTATTTACTGCAGATACAGAAGTACTATTGGTTTGTAATTCTTTGCGTTGTTTTTTACTTAAAGTATATTGCTTTGTAATATTTTCGACTTGAATCATAGAATAGGTTTTGTTAATTTGTAGTACAATTTAGTGTTTTGTTACAAGTTTCAAAAATTATAATAATTATTGACCCTTTATAATTAAGATTAAAATCAGAAAATCCCAAAAACCGATATTGGAATTTGGGATTTATATTTTGTTGTTTGAAGAAATTTTTACCCTTTCAAACTAGCTACTAATAATTCTCTAAAGAGACATGGCTAAACTCATACTTTTAAGGATCAATCCCGTTCTAAACGTTTTTTATAATGGATAAAAAGATGATTTAAAAGATATTTCAGGAATCTTAACTGGTGTTTATACTTTAGTAGAAGGGCTTTAGCTTAAAAGAATATCAACAAAAAACTGAACTCTTTCCAATTAGAAGCATCAAAAGGGAAGTGCTTTTATAGAATTATTGAATAGTTGTTAGAGACTTCTTATAGACTCTACTTATAGGTGATTCAGAAGAGGCTTTACATTTAGATACTTTTGAAATTTCTCCATACATTCCTTTTGTGTTTATAACATAACTATCAACTACGTTATTGATA
Source organism: Bacteroidota bacterium (assembly GCA_024280815.1). Taxonomy (GTDB): domain Bacteria; phylum Bacteroidota; class Bacteroidia; order Flavobacteriales; family Flavobacteriaceae; genus Aureibaculum. Next base: position 1,938 of record JAJRPL010000236.1, on the reverse strand, counting down.
ATAAGAACTAATGACTCAGAACGGTACTAACCTTTTTCACATTCATTTCTATAAGAAAAATATAAGGCTAGCCAATTATATGCTTTTTGCTTTGAAATATCTGTTGTTGTATTTGACAATACTTTATATTTTAACGCTTCTTTTTTAGGATTATGGTCTTCAAGAATTTCAATTTTACTTTTAAAATATTGAACTTGTTCTATTTTATTAATAGTTCTTATGTTATCAATAACATATTTGGTGCTAAAAGGTTTGATGTCAACAAATTTAATTATTGGCTGTACATTGTTTTCTTGCAGTTTATCTCCTGTCTGTAGTTGAGCTTCTATTTTGTTTTTATTAGATACTTTCTGAACTGTTCCTGAAAATTTAGTCAAATTACTAGTAGCATAATTAGCATAATAATCTGATTGTGCAATTGAGTTAATTGCTATTAGGTAAATAAATAGTGTAATTATTTTATAAAAGGGCATGCGGGCTAATTTTTAAAACAGGGTTATTTGGTAAGATTTATAATGTGTAAATTTATCGAAAAATAGAATTCCTAACTTTATTGATTTTTGATAAGTTATGAACAAGTTTTGGCTGGTTTATGAACAGTTTTATAAGGATGGTTTATAGATTTAAAATAATTTAAATGTTTATTGATTTAAGATATAATCTAACATCAAGAATATTGGTTTTGTATTTTAATAAGGGGTAAAAAAATTAGATTAAAAAGAAAGCCTAAGACCAAGAGAAAAAGCACCAATAGATGAGACTCCTAAACTAAAATGCTCATAACCAGAAGATATTCGGTATTTTTTTAGATGATAATTTAATAGAACTTTTGATTTAGATACTTCACGAGAATTGATACTTGAACCCTTATAGGAAGCTAAAATACTTATTGGTTTGGCAACAAATAATTCTATACCACCTCCGTAAGCAAAACCAAATTCTTTAACGTCATTAGCTACATACATGGCACCGAGACCAAACCATAAATCTACCCTTTGAGTTCTTACTCTATGATAATTTAACATGCTTGTCATTAAAGAAAATCCTTCAGTTTGTCTGTTAACTCTTTCTATAAGTTGTAAGTATCCTACTTCTAGATCAAAACGCTTTGCAAATCTAAAATTCAAATTTAAATGGTTCCCGTATAGGTTCTTATCCTCAATAACTAAAGCGTTTGAAATATCTAATCGTGTGAATGCAACATCATTCACGTCATCATAAATAAAGCTCCCGTAGTGATTGGGTGTTGAGATTTGAGCGGAATGCATTCGAGAATTTAATTCAAATACACTCTCTACAACAATACCATAAGTTAAGTTAAATGCAATTAAAAATGTAAGATCTAATAACGGATTACCTGAATCAAAAGAAGAATTAACACTACTTGATCTTCTTGATGATGAATTAGATCTAGCAGTTGTAGTTGTAGAGGTAGAAGGTTTTTCTTTTAAGCTTTCTTTTGCATCATTAAGTTTTCCGTTTTGAGCAAAACTTAGAAAACTGATTCCTAAAATGAATAGTAAAGAAGTTAATGCTTTCATAGATAGAATTTAAAACTATCTATTCAACAATAATTATACCAATAAATAAAGTCGATTCAAAACTAAGAAGACATATTATAAAAAAACTGTTCACTTTCAATTTTTCCATCATTGACTTTAAACAAACAAATTTCTTCTAATTTCATTCTACCTCTTTCTTTGAAAGTAATGTCAAAATCCATTATACATGAAAAGTAATCTCCAGCAACTTGAGGTTCTGATACGCCTCCGCCATGAAATTCTTGTACACTATCGTACCATTCTTGGCTTTTTTTTATTATTGCTTCTTTTCCAGAAACAAATTCATCTGCAGGAATACCTGGCATTTCTCTACTGGTACAATTATCTGCATACAATTCTTCTAATGCTTGCATGTTTTCGCCTTTGCGACATAACT
>JAJRPL010000235.1 GCA_024280815.1 Bacteroidota bacterium | reverse complement strand
TTAAAACGAAGCCTTAATAAGGTTTTGTACTTTATGTTACAAAGGTTACAGGTGTTAATACATATATTTGCAAAACTAAAATAATCACATGATATTAAAGAGTTTTTTTCCCATTATTGAATGGTTATCAAACTATAAAAAGGAATGGTTAAATGGTGATATTAGTGCGGGTTTAACTGTTGGAATCATGTTAATACCACAAGGTATTGCCTATGCAATGATTGCGGAGCTACCTCCTATTTACGGATTGTATACAGCCATGATTCCTCAAATTGTATATGCTATTTTTGGTACCTCTCGTCAATTAGCTGTTGGTCCAGTTGCTATGGATTCACTTATTGTTGCATCTGGTGTAGCTACATTGGCAGAAATAGGCACAGAAAATTTTATCGAATTTGCTATTCTATTGGCTTTTATGATGGGCGTTTTACAAGTGCTTTTCGGAGTTTTTAAATTGGGCTTTTTAGTCAATTTTTTGTCAAAACCAGTAATTAGTGGGTTTACCTCTGCAGCATCGTTAATTATTGGGTTAAACCAATTAAAACATCTTACAGGAATAAATCTTTCAAGAAATAGTAGACTCCAAAATATAGTTGCAGAAGCAGTAAAACATATTACAGAAATTCATTGGGTTACATTAAGTATTGGTGTTATATCCATTATTACGATAATCTTATTTAAAAAATATTTAAAGAAAATTCCTGCTGCTTTAGTTGTGGTGGTTGTCAGTATCCTTGCCGTAAAACTCTTTCATTTAGATCAATATGGTGTTAAAATAGTAGGTGTCATCCCAGAAGGATTACCCGCTTTTAAAATTCCACATTTTGATTTAGATATCTTGCAAAAACTTGCTCCTTTGGCATTCACCTTATCATTTATTGCCTTTTTAGAAGCCATATCTGTTGCCAAAGCCATAGAGCTTAAGCATACAGATTATAAGGTAGTCCCTAATCAAGAATTAATAGCCTTAGGTTTGGGTAACTTGGTAGGCTCCTTTTTTCAAACCTATCCTGCAACTGGTGGGTTTTCTAGAACCGCTGTGAATGATCAAGCAGAAGCAAAAACCCCTTTAGCTGCCCTAATTTCTGCCTTAGTAGTTGGGTTAACCTTACTGTTTTTAACCCCTGTCTTTTATTACCTACCCAAAGCTGTATTGGCTGCAATAATTATGGTAGCCGTTTTTGGTTTATTAGATTTCAACGTGCCTAAACAGCTATTAAAATATTCGAAAAGAGATTTAGTAATTTTAAATTTAACTTTATTAATTACTGCAACTATTGGAATAAAAGAAGGGATTTTTACAGGAGTTATTCTTTCCTTAGGTATGTTAATTTATAAAAATACAAAACCTCATTTTGCTATTTTAGGAAATATACCTAACACACATTTCTATCGAAACAAAGAGCGATTTAAAAACGTAATTATTGATGACGAGATGTTAATTGTCCGTTGTGACTCACAATTACATTTTGCAAACACTACTTTTTTTAAAGATAAACTACAAGAGTTTACCCAAGAAAAGGGAGAAATATTAAAAGCAATTATTATAGATGGTGAAAGTTTAAGTAGTTTAGATAGTAGTGCTATTTATGCATTAAATGAAATTTTAGATTATTTTAAAGCAAAACAAATAGAAGTGTTATTTTCAGGGCTAAAAGGACCTGTGCGTGACACCTTTAAAAAATCAGGGTTAATAGATAAAGTAGGCTTTGACAGATGTTTTTTAAGTATTCAAGAAGCGGTAGATTGTTATAAAGCAACTTGTAATAAAAACCCTAAAAAACATAATTTTCAAGAATATATAAAACAAGCGAACACGTAGTTCTAAATTCAAAATATTCAGTATTAAACCGTTACAAACCTCTGTGTAACATATATCACAAATAATATTGTAATTTTAACTAACTTTGGAAGACTAATAAAGTAAGAACAATAACTAAAATATATCGAAATGAAAGTAGAACAATTATTTACAGGATGTTTAGCCGAGATGGCTTATTACATAGAGTCGAATGGAGAAGTTGCTATTGTTGACCCGCTCAGAGAGACTGAACCTTATCTTGAAATGGCTAAAGCAAATAATGCGAAAATTAAATATATTTTTTTAACGCATTTTCATGCAGATTTTGTTTCAGGACAATATGATTTAGCACAAAAAACAGGAGCAAAAATAGTTTTCGGACCAAATGCAACTGCAGAATATGATATTTATAATGGTAAAGATGGAGAAGATTTTCCATTAGGAGGTGGTAAATTAACTTTAATCCATACACCTGGTCATACTATGGAGTCGTCATCCTATTTAATTACAGATGAAGAAGGTAACACACCCTGCATATTAACAGGTGATGCGTTGTTTATTGGAGATGTGGGTCGTCCTGATTTAGCTGTAAAACAAGGTACATTAACAGAAGCTGATTTAGCAGGTCATTTATTTGACTCTTTGCGAAATAAAATCATGACTTTACCTGACGATATTATTGTATATCCTAATCATGGTGCAGGTTCTGCGTGTGGTAAAAATATGAGTTCTGAAACTTTTGATACTTTAGGGAATCAAAAGAAAACAAACTATGCTTTACGTGCAGATATGACTAAAGAAGAATTTATTGTTGAGGTTACAACAGGTTTAAAACCACCACCACAATATTTCCCTAATAATGTAAAAATGAACAAATCTATCAATACAAGTATTGATGATGTTTTACACAAAGGAACAACACCTCTTGATCCTGCAACATTTAAAGAAATGAGTGAGCAGAAAGATGTGCTGGTGATTGACACACGCTCAAAAGAAGCCTATACAGAAGAAGGCACAGTGTCAGGTGCTTGGTTTATTGGTATTGACGGTAGTTTTGCTCCTTGGGTTGGTGCTTTAGTTACCAACATTCAACAAAAAATTATTTTTATTGCTGATGATGAAACTAGAGTAAATGAAATTGTAACACGCTTTTCTAGAGTTGGATATGACAATACACAAGGTTACTTAGCAGGAGGAATCAAAAATTGGAAAGCACAAGGGTTTGATGTTGATAAAATTGGCTCTATCTCTGCAGCTAAATTTGCAGAAATGTTAGCTGAAGGTTCAATGGAAAAACCAACAGATGTACGTAAAGAATCTGAATATTTATCAGAACATGTTAAAGGTGTTGAGAATTTCCCTTTAGATGACATCAATGCTAATTTTGCAGAAATTGATACTTCTAAGGCATACTTTTTACATTGTGCTAGTGGTTACCGTTCTTTAATTGCATCTTCAATTTTTAAAGCAAATGGCGTTGAAAATGTAACTGATGTTAGGGGTGGTTTTAAAGATTTGAAAGAAACAAACGCTCCATTAACAGAGTATGTTTGTCCTACTACATTGTTGTAATTATTACAACATTAATTAATAAAAAAAGACCATCTAAATAAAATAGATGGTCTTTTTTTTGATCTTTCTTTTTGAAAGTTAATACTGCTCTTCCTCATTAGGGAAATCCCCACTTTTAACATCTGTAATATAGTTTTTAAAAGCACCATTCATTTCTGTATATAAGTCTAGATATCTACGTAAGAAACGTGGGTTAAACTCATGGGTCATACCCAACATATCATGTATTACTAAGACTTGGCCATCAACACCATTACCAGCTCCAATACCAATCACAGGAATATTTATACTCTTAGCCACTTCTTTTGCTAATTTTGCAGGTACTTTTTCTAACACAATACCAAAACAACCTAATTTTTCTAACAATTTTGCATCTTTTTTCAGTTGCTTAGCCTCATCTTCTTTTTTAGCTCTTACTGTATATGTCCCAAACTTATAAATAGATTGTGGTGTTAAACCCAAATGACCCATTACAGGGATACCTGCAGTTAAAATACGAGAGATAGACTCCGCAATTTCTTCACCGCCTTCTAATTTTACGGCATGAGCCCCAGATTCTTTCATTATTCTTATGGCAGATTCTAAGGCCTTTCTTGAATTGCCTTGGTAACTACCAAAAGGTAAATCTACCAACACCAAACAACGCTCAATAGCTCTAACTACAGAAGAAGCATGATAAATCATTTGATCTAAAGTAATTGGTAATGTGGTTTCATGACCTGCCATAACATTTGAAGCAGAATCACCTACTAAAATAATATCAATACCTGCATGGTCTACAATTTTAGCCATGGTATAATCATAAGCCGTAAGCATGGCAATTTTTTCGCCATTACGCTTCATTTCAACTAGAGATTTTGTAGTAATTCTTTTGTATTCTTTTTTTGCTGTTGACATGTTTAAAGTTTGAAGTCAGTAGACCTAATTAAATAGTTGTTTTATTATCTTTTTTTACGGCTTCCCATTCTTTTTTCAATATTGAAGGAAAGATCATTGGTGCAATATTTTTTACCGGAAAATATAAAATTGAACTTTTTAAATTTTCTTCTTTTACAAAAGGCATTGCCTTATTTAATTTGTCAAATATAATTAAAACAACGCTTAAAATCAATCCTATTTTAAGAAACCCAAATGCAGCTCCAAATACTTTATTCATACCCCCTAAAGAGGCTGTATCTGCTATTTTAGTGAGTATTTTTCCTGTAAAGGATATTAAAATCACAATAATTAAAAATGTAACTGCAAAAGAAATTATTTGAATGTATTGTTCTGACCATTCTACACTTTTTTTTAAATAACTTGCCACTATATATGAAAAATGTATGGCTCCGTATAAACCAATTGCCAAAGCAACTAATGAGGTGATTTCTACAAAAAAACCTTTCATAAAGCCTCGTACTAATCCAAAAAGAAGTAATGCTGCCAATATGATGTCAATTGTATTCATGGGTTGAATTTTAGCAAAGGTATTAAAATAGTTTAAACATTTCATACTTCTTCTACCACGACCTTATCACCTACATAAACCAATAATTTTTTAAGCACTTTGTGGCCTAATTGTTCAATAGTTGATGCGTAGTTTTGTAGTTGGTTATGGTGTTTTTTATCTGGCTTACCTGTTTTATAATCGATAATTACAGCTTCGTTTTGTGTATTAATTACCAATCGATCTGGAATTACAATACCTCCAGTTTGAGTGAAAATTTCTCGTTCATTATAGATTCTATTTTCTTGTTGAAAATAAGCTTCTAATTCAGGATGCTTGACAATTTTATTTAATAAACCTTTAATGGTCTCTTTTTCTTCATCCTTTAATACGCCTTTTGATACATATTTTTCGATAGTTACATCAACATCTTTTGCTGTTATTATTTGAGCCATTAGTTCATGAATCAGGTTTCCGTAAACAATAGATTCTTCAACGTCCGTATCCCATAACAATGACGAATTTGCAACAATAGCAATATTATGTGACTGCCAAGAAGTACTTAACAATTGATTGAATTGAGGTGGGTTTTCTTCAAGTATGGGTTTTTTTGAAACTCTTTTTGAATTGCCAAAATTATACTCAAATTGGCTATCATTCCATAATTGTTGTTTTTGCAAATAATCAATTAAAAATTGTGATGAAGTTCTAGGTTCTTTTTCTGTTTTTTTATGCTCTGAAATTATATACAATTGCTCTACAGCCCTTGTAAAAGTAACATACAACAGATTGAAATTATCAAGCTCTTTTTCACCTCGATAGGATTGATACAATCTTTTACCTACTTCTCCTGAGGTTTCTAATTGTTTATTGTAATTGATTAATAAGGTTTCAAAATTGTTAAAATCGGTTGGGTTTTCAATAGGGTACCATCCTTTTGAGCCTGAACCTCTTTCCTTATAAATATCTAAATCGAAAGGAAAAATGACTATAGGAAACTCTAATCCTTTTGATTTGTGAATCGTCATTATTTGAACGGCATTGTTTCCTTCAGGTACCACAATACTCAGTTTGTCTTTTTTATCTTCCCAAAACTCTAAAAATGCATTGATATCAGTCGATTTTTTTTGAGAAAATTGCAATACT
>JAJRPL010000234.1 GCA_024280815.1 Bacteroidota bacterium | reverse complement strand
GATAGTTTGTCAGATAATTCTGTTGTTGCAGGTGCTTCAGCCAGCGTTTTTAATTTGTTTTTTATGGGTTTTCCATTGGTGAACTCCCAGATGTATTTAGAAAAAGAACCAAATTCTTTTTGAATTTCCATAAAATTTTGAGCATTGCTAATGGTAGCTTTTATTTTGAGTTTGTTTCTAATAATACCAGCATCCTGTAAAAGCTCTAAATATTTATCTTCGCCATACTTAGCAATTATTTTATAATCAAAATTGTCAAAAGCCTTTCTGAAATTTTCTCGTTTTCTAAGAACGGTTATCCAACTTAATCCTGCCTGAAAAGTTTCTAATATTAAAAACTCAAAGAGCTTTGCATCATCATAAACAGGCACACCCCATTCGGTATCATGATATTCAACATATAAAGGGTCATCACCGCACCAAGCACATCTTTGTTTTGTCATTTCTATTGTTTTATTCAAAGATAACATTTTGGTAACACAAGTAACAAAAAATAAAAAAAGAGATTATTATCTTTGTTTAAGACTAATCAAAAACTTAAAAATGAACAAACTCATATTTACTATTGCTTTTGCTTTTACACTTTCAGCTTATGCTCAAATATCTTATGCAGATTTAGAAGATCAAACAGGAGGGATTACCCAAGGATATGGAAGATGGGGTGCACATCAAGTTGTTGAAGAAAATCTAGAGATTGCAGGAAAAGGAACAATTGTTTTTTATCATCCTAAAATAACAGCAACTAAAAAAGCAACAATATTTTTTGTTTCTGGTTGGGGACAGACAGCTACTACTTATAAAAAATTCTTTCATTTTATGGCAAGCCAAGGTTATGTAGTTGTAAGCGTTTCGGCTCTAAACCCTGGGAATATCAAACAAAGCTATCAAAACATTCTAGATATGATTTTTAAAGCTCAAAATCAATATCCAGAATGGATAGACACTTCTAAGATTGGACTAATGGGGCATTCTTATGGTGCAGGAGCTACCATCTGGTTAGGAAAGAGCCTTTTTAGTGATGCTACAAATTGGGGTTCAGAAGGACGATTTATATTTATGTCAGCACCTTGGTATAGTTTATTGGTAACTGAAGATGATTTGAGAAATTATCCTAAAAATGTAAAATTACTTGTAGAAGTTAGTAATGATGATGAAAGACACGATAAACCTGAGACTTGGAATACAGATGAACGTGCTATTCGTGCTGTTTTTGAATTAATTAATATTCCTAATGATGAGAAAGATTTTATAAGAGTTTATTCTACTGATAAAACTTTTGAATATAATAATGTAAAATACTCATATGATGCGAATCATTATGTGAGTTATACTGGAGTTCATAATTCTAATGTAGAATATCAAACCTATGATGCCTTAGATGTGTTTGCTATTAATCGTATATCACACGCATTGATTGATTATGTGTTTGAAGGGAATTCAGAAGGGAAAAAGGTTGCTTTAGGTAATGGAGATGATGAACAGGTTAATATGGGGTTTCTTACAAAACTGGGTGTGACAGATACACCTATTATTACTCGTCCAGAAAATGAATTTGTGTACAAATGTACTTCAAATTGGAATGATTTCAAGGATCGAAAAAACACTTGGCTTTTACAAAAAGGGTGTGCAGATAGTAATGAAGATGGTATAATTGATTTGTTAGGTAAGCTTTCTATAGCTAAGGTGAATAATTACACTTTTAGTGTATATCCTGTACCTGCTACTGAAGAATTGAAAATCCGATTTACAGATAATTCTGAGCGAGTTAAATCGTTAGAAATAATAGATATTACCGGTAAAGTATTGTATAAAAAAACAAGCCTAAATTCTCATGTAATAAATATTTCTAAATTAACTTCCGGATTGTATTATCTTAAAATCAAAACTCAAACCAGTTCTGCTGTTCGTCCATTCTTAGTAAAATAATTTGTCGATTATTGAGTAAGAAATTCAATAAAATGATTTGAGTTTCTTACCTTTAAAACATGAATTTAAGCTATTGGGAAATAAAATCATGGTTTACCAATGTAGATTTTACTATTGTAGGTTCTGGTATTGTTGGGCTTAATTGTGCGTTGTCTTTAAAAGAACGTTATCCAAAAGCAAACATACTTATCTTAGAAAAAGGAGTTTTACCACAAGGTGCAAGCACCAAAAATGCAGGATTTACTTGTTTTGGTAGTTTGTCTGAAATTATTGATGATTTAAATAATCATACAGAGCAAGAAGTTTTTCATTTGGTTGAGAAACGCTGGAAAGGATTACAATTACTACGTAATATTTTAGGAGATAAAGCTATTGATTTTAAGCAGTATGGTGGTTATGAATTATTTAACGATAAGAATGTGTTAGATCAATGTTTGTCAAAGAAAGAGCATATTAACACCTTACTAAAACCTATTTTTAATAAGGATGTTTTCTCTGTTGTTAAGGATGAATTTAAGTTTTCAGCAGTTAATGAAACACAATTATTCAATTGCTTTGAAGGTCAATTAAACACCGGTAAAATGATGGCAACATTACTACAGCTGGTTTTAAAAAGTGGCGTAAAAATTATAAATAGTACAACGGTTAAAAGTTTTGAAGACTTTGGAAAACAAGTTGAGGTTCAACTCTCAGGGTTTAAGTTTAAAACCAATAAATTACTCATTGCAACTAACGGTTTTGCAAAACAATTACTGGAAGAAGATATAAAGCCTGCCAGAGCTCAGGTATTAATTACAAAACCAATTCAAAATTTAAAGATAAAAGGTGCTTTTCATTTAGACAAAGGCTATTACTATTTTAGAAATGTAGCTAATAGAATTTTACTGGGTGGTGGTAGAAACTTAGATTTTAAAACTGAAGAAACAACAGAATTTGGACAAACTAAATTGGTGCAACATAAATTAGAAGAACTACTAAAAACAATTATTTTACCAAATACTAATTTTGAAGTTGCACAACGATGGAGTGGTATTATGGGTGTTGGTAAACAAAAGAAAGCAATTGTAGAAAATGTAAGTACCAATGTTGCTTGTGGGGTTCGCTTGGGTGGCATGGGTATTGCAATTGGAAGTGTAGTAGGTAAAGAACTATCAGAATTACAATAGAAGAAGTTAGTCACTTCGAGTGTTTTTTTACGATTATAGAGAGTGAAAAAGTACCGATAAGTATTTGATTATAAAATTAATAGATTATGAAAGTACATGTTTTTTTAGCAATTTTTTTATTGAGTGTATTGAATTTGAATGCTCAAAAATTAGAACAATTAACAGATAAAACTTCTGTAAATTTTAAAATTAAAAATATGGGGTTTACAGTTCAGGGTAAGTTTAAAAGAGTAACTATTTCTAGTAATTTTAATTCAAATAATCTTGAAAATAGTTTTATTAATGCGGTTATATCAGTAAATTCAATTGATACTGATAATAAGAAAAGAGACAAGCACTTAATTAATAAAGACTTTTTTGAAACAGCTACGTATCCGTCAATAAAATTAACATCAACTAAAATTAATAAGATTTCTGCTAAGAATTATCAATTAACAGGGACGCTTACTATAAAAAATGTTTCAAAAAAAATTGTAGTTCCTTTACAAGTAGTTGAAACTGTAAACTCGATCACCATACAATCCAGTTTTTCAGTAAATAGACTAGATTACGGTGTTGGTAAAAGTAGTTGGACATTGTCAGATACTGTAAAAATTCAATTGGTTTATACTGCTAAAAAATAAATGATTTCACTTAAAAGAAAATTATACAATACCTGTATTGAATTTGTCAATAAGAGAGAGCAAACTGTAACAACTATAATTAGCTCAAACCAAAAAGCTTTAACTTCTGAAACTAAAAGCAGTGCGGGTGATAAACATGAAACGGGTAGAGCCATGTTGCAATTAGAAATGGAAAAAGCAAGTCAACAGCTAGAAGGTATTTATACAATGAAAACTATTTTAACGAAGGTTAATTTAGATGATAATTCAGAGTTTATTAAATTAGGAAGCCTCATTATTACCAACCAAGCCAATTATTTTTTAGCCATTTCAGTTGGTGAGATTATAATTGATATCAAGCAATATTATGCCATTTCACCAAGTTCACCTATTGGTAAGTTGCTGTTAGGGAAAAAAGCAGGAAACACTTTTACTTTTAGAGGAAAGTCAATTGTGATTGATAAGGTTTGTTGAACGATTTATGTAAGTGTAGTTGTAGATTTCAAGGCACTTACCTTTCAATTTATCACTAAATTTTGTTAAACTTTAAATTTTAGTACAAAACTCACGATTACGTTTATATTTTGTTATTGTGACTCGTCCTAAAATAAGTTTACAGTTTTAATAATGATTACTCTGGTGCGTTTTTATTTACTAACTTACACCAACTTTAACATCATATTGTTGCATTGGGACTGTTTAATTTTCACAATATTTTCGTTAAAATAATTGAATATAATTAAGGTCATACTAAAATGTTTTGCCTCAATCTTGTAGAAATTAATTCAATTATACTACATTATAAAATTAAATTGGTATTATATAAATCTATTCAAATTCCTTAAAAACCTGGAGAAAGAATGGTGGAAATTATGATTAAAAATTACTAATAAATAGCTAAAGGACAACGTGCTATTGGAAAAAAGGAAACAAAACAAGCACTTAATTTTAATGAAAAATAGAGCAACTAAATTAATAATCGAAATTTAAAAGATTACTCTTGTTTTATAGGGGTCAAAACAAATGACTAAATATCTTTAAAAAAAAGATTTCAAACACTTGTAGTAAATATAAAAACGATTATATTTGCACACCAAAAACGCATAACATGTGTTTTAAATTCCTCCTTAGCTCAGTTGGTTAGAGCATCTGACTGTTAATCAGAGGGTCCAAAGTTCGAGTCTTTGAGGAGGAGCAAGTTAAG
>JAJRPL010000233.1 GCA_024280815.1 Bacteroidota bacterium | reverse complement strand
CTTATAAGTCCCATCATAGATGCAACACTCACACCTATCCAAAACTTAATCCAAGATATTTCTTCTTTTTCTTTATCTATTTTACCCATGTGTACATTATAGCTAAGCTAAGAAAAAATGTCAAAGTTAGGAAAGGGAAAACATTTAAGGGAAAAGGTCTAGCCTTCATTTAAAAAGTAAATAGTAAAGACTTGATCCTATAATTTTGTAACCGTTTCACTTCACAAAGGGATTAGGTGCTGGGATGAAAAGGGTTGTCATTGTTACCCGATATCCCCTTTCCCTAGGATATGTTGGTGTATTTTCAACGCCAGACCCTTTTTTATTGACTAAAATGGTATTACATCTTCATCAATGACTATTTCTGGAATATTAGATTTTGTTATTTCTGAGACATTTTCTAGTCTTTTAGTTTCATTCTTAATTTCATTTTTCATATTAAAAAATGTGTCATGTACATGAATATTATCAACACTCTCAATGGTTTGAATATCTGATTCAGCACAATTAGCCATAAATAAAGAGTTGTCATAATCAATATTAATAATCTTATCGTTTTCTATATCCCAAGTGAGTGTCAAAGCGTTAAACCTTGCACTTCGTAGCATATTTCTATTATCAAACCAAATACAGCTAAATATACGATTTTCATACTCACCTCCTTCTCTATAATCATCAGCATCAACAGTCATTACTGGACCACCTGAGGCTAATTTTACCGTATATCCAACATCTATATGGATTTCATCCATTCCACTTTCCCAGTCACCACCACAAGTATCATTGTACGGACATGTATCAACCAAGACTAAAAGAATTGGGAACAATTTTACAGTTTGAACTCTAGCGTTATCAAACCATGAACAAGCAATAGCAGATCCATCTATATCTGTTATTGTCATAAGAGGACCACCAGATTTTAATCTAACGGTATCACCTTTTTCTAAAGTTTCACTTCGTTTACTATAATCATCATTAGAATATCCAAAATCGGATGATACATAAGCATTAAGTGCCTCTTCATCATTATCAATTCCCGTATACTTTCTTGCTTGTTCGTATAACTCCATTGCTTCACTCATTTTATTTCCTCCTAAATTTAATTAAATAATGATTCATGTTTATAACTTTTAATAAATTGAAAAGATTTCTCTAGAGATACATTACCAATACCTTTAAGTCCTAATAATCCATTCATACTATGAATATTATCATCCAATAAAGCCTGTTTTATCTTTTTAATTAAATCTAATCTTAAAGTCGAATATTGCTTAATTATATTTTCATCTAAGTTTAAAAATTTATTTTTAAATTCTTCATAAACATCATCTTTAGCATTTTTATCAAAATACCAAATTTCCACTGGTATATCTATATCAGATAAATATCTTTTCATAATACTTACTGAATCTTTTTCACTTAATCCTCCTTTAGAAGCACCTAGCAAAGGAAATGCTATTGACAAGATTCCTTTTTCTTTATAAGTATCTATAAATTTTTGTAGTCCTTGTTCTAGGTATTCAATTTTAGTTGGATACTTCCAATGTTTTTTTGTAGGAAAATTTAAGATATACTCATACATTTCATTATCATTTTTTGTTAATTTATATATCCATAAATTTCCAATATCAATTTTTTCTTCTTTACAAAATCTTTGATATTTTTGGGACATATCAGGAAATCTAAGTTTAAATTCATATGCAATACCTGCCCCCATGACTCCAACTGTATTAATCGTATTTACAATAGTGTGACACTCTGTTGTAAATATATTACCATTCTTTATTTCTATCACTACTTTAACCTTTAAAAAACATATCTGGTTTAGATATGATATTAATATTATTAATACTAAACCTAGATTTTATAGAATCTACAACAGCATTGTTTTGACAATATATTGTATCTATATATTTAATAGGTACATGATCATAAACTAATACTTCTGCCATCATTATTTGTTTGATATCATTATCATTCTCTCCATTAATATACCAACTCTCTTCGAAAACATTTTTCCAATTTATAAATTCAAAATTTAATAAATTTGTAATATCCTTTTCAAAGATTGTAGTATCTGAGGCTGCATTTTTATTTGTAAAAAGCACATCATTACGACATACAATGATGTTTGAAAAACCTAATATTATAACATCTGAATTAATATCTTTTTGAACTTTATATAGCATTGCATTACGTGGATTAAAATAAAATGGAACATATTCATTGATTGATTTATTATATATTGGTTCCTTATTGCTTCTTCTATTATTGACCTCTTTATTGCTAATATCAACTTTTTTATAGCTATTATTATGCGAGTACAATCCATATTTTAAAATCGTTTCCAAATTATCTATATGTGTCATATGATTTATTGTTGAAATATTATATTTATTTAGAATAGATACTTTAAATTTATAAATTATTTCTTTAAAACTATCTTCATCCCAAACCACCCACATTTCATTATTTTCATTAGTATGATAGGTACCACCTACATTTTGTCCTTTTTGTGTTACTTCATAAGTATTGTTTCTTTTAACTAAATATTTCTCTTCTATTAAAAAATTAAAGAAATGTGGTTTTGCATTAATAATATTATGTTTTCTTGCAATGGCTGTCGTTGATAATAAATTTTTATTTATGTTGGTGTTACTAAGATACTTATTGTCTTTAGTAAAAGATATATTTTCTTTACTTTTTTTATGGGTATCAATATTTAAACTATGCGTAAATAATTTCTTACCCTTTATAGCACCTAGTACTACAAGAACCAATAAAACCCAAATCATGGGACTAGATGATTCTAGTATAAAGGCTTTAAGAATTTGATAATTGTCTTTTAGTCGACTTACATTTACGTCATCATCAGTAGTTTTATAATGCTCCCTAATCATTATCTCTTCTGTTGTTTTGCTAATATCACTATTATTTGTTTGTACTTTTTTTACAGAATCTAACATTTCTGATTCTTCATAAAAGTATGTATTTGGAATAGATGATATTTTCTTAATTTCTGATATTTTTAACTGTTTTATAGAATACAAAGTAACCTTAGCACCTCTTCTATCACGCTTTATCTTCCCTGTCACACATATATTTTTATTATAATATTGAACTTCAGGTTCGCCAAACTGTTCTCTATCTTCTCCCCAAATCACAGCTGTAAAAATATGCTTAGGATATGCCTCATCAATATTTAAAAATGTAGGTTTTCCATTGCTTGAATTTGCATAATGTGCACTTACTACTTTACCACATATAGTAGCTTTTTCACCTATATGGTTTTGTGCCATATATACTGTGTATTGCGAAGAAAATATAGGTAGTGTTAGAGCATAAATATAAAATATAATTTTAAACATTTCAGTACTTCCTTTATTTTCAAAGTATAAACAAAAAATGTCAAATTATGTCAAAGAATCAATATAAAAGTGAACTAAGTTTCGCAGAATTTTTAAAGAAACTTTTGTGAGAAATAATTCAGATAATCATCATATAGACACTCTCGCCCCCTCAAGGAGCACGTTTAAGCCCCAAGTCCCTAGTTTGAGCATCTACCTTATCCATAAAAGCATCTCCAGGATCAGACTTCACTGTTCTATAGCCTGAATCTCTTTCAAGCCATAGTGCAGTTTTTTCCATCTGTCT
>JAJRPL010000232.1 GCA_024280815.1 Bacteroidota bacterium | reverse complement strand
GAATATGAAGATTAGAAACCCTATTCCCATCCTTAATCCTTCCCAAGGGGAAGGAGACTTGGACTCCGATTTATTTATATATAATTTCATTTTCTAAATCTTAATTTTGTATCATAAAATTTTCTTTATTCTTTTGAATATGATCTCTCTTTCTCTTGGTTAGCGTCAGAGATGGGATCCTCATAATTCATCTCAATAATAGCCCGTTCTACTTCTTCTCTAGTTACTTTTTTACCCGTTATCATCCATTTAATAAAGACTTTTATTGTGTTTGAAACTGATAATAGTAACGGGAGCATGACTAGGGTTAATACGGTTGCTATAGCTATACCATAAGAGATAGAAATTGCCATTGGTTTTAAAAATTGTGCTTGTCGACTTGTTTCTAATAGTAGCGGAGCAAGACCTGCTACAGTAGTTAATGAGGTTAAAAAGATGGCTCTGAAACGCGATTTACCTGCCTCTAATAAAGCATCCTCATATTTCATTCCTTCTTTGAGATAGGTATTAAATTTACCAATAAGTACGAGGCCATCATTCACCATAATCCCTATTAAGGCAATAATACCCAACCATGATAAAATGTTGATAGGAAAATGGTGGAAATAATGTCCCCAAACCACACCAATTAAACTAAAAGGTACCATAATTATTAAAACAATGGGTTGACTGTAGGTTCTAAATGTAAAAGCAATGATGATATAGATAAGTAATAAAATAATTGGACCTACAACTTTTACAGAAACCATTGTTTTTTGTGCTTGTCTATTTTGACCTTCATAAAGTGCCGAAACCGTTGGGTATTTAGCAATAATTTCTGGCATTATTGAAGTTTTTATTTCATCAAGTACATCTGAAGCACTATCATCTTTAGATTTCATGTCTGCAGTGATTTGAATTTCACGTTTCCCTTCTAAGTGATTGATAGACACATCACCACGTGCTATGCTATAACTTGCAATCTCTGAAAAGGGAACTTTTGTTTCTAGGGGTGTATTGATCCACATATCATCTAAGTTTTTGATGGATGATCGATCTTCTTTTTCATAGCGAACATATACACGAATTTCGTCTTGTCCACGTTGAAAACGCTGTGCTTGAAATCCGAAAAAACCAGAACGAACTTGCCCCATAACACTTTGTAAATTCAAGCCCAATACATAAGCTTTATCTTTTAATTTGATTTGCACTTCTTTAATCCCAGCGGGATCATTATCAGACACATCTTTTAAGAGAGCGTTGTTTTGTAAAGTAGTTTTTAGCTCATCTTTTGCGGCTTTTAATTCCTTTAGATTATTTCCTAATAAGGATACTGCAACAGGGCTCCCTCCAAAATTACTGTTAGAGCCGAAGGTTAAGCTTTCAACTCCATTAATACGCCCTACTTTTTTACGAATGGCATTGTTTATTTCTAAAGAGGGGAAATCTCTTGCTTCTCCAGGTAATAAGTTTACTGTTAATGAAGCATTTGAAGTGCCAGGACCAATCCGTTTTACCACATTTTGAATGACATCTTTATTTCCTGATTGTTTTTTTGTAAATTCTTTATTTATTTCCCAAACTTTTTGTTCAATAGTTGAAATAATAGAATCGGTTATCATTTCATTTGTACCTTGAGTCATCTTCAAATTAATTGAAATTCGATCACTCGCTATCCTAGGGAAGAAAGAGGTACTAACTATGCCTCCTCTAATAGCTCCAATACTAAATATAAGTAAGGCAATAGGTATAGCAAAGCCTAAGAATTTATTTTTCAAGAAAAAACGTAAATAGGGTACATAAGCTACATCTCTCAGTTTCATTAACCATTTATCAGCAAATATATTTACCTTTTAAAGAAAGCGTCAATTTTATTAACTTTTCTATCTTCACGCATTAGTGCTTTAGAATGAGCAATATGTGCGGGTAAAATAATTAATGCTTCAATTAGAGAAACAACCAAGGTTAAAATCACAACCGATGATACTTCACTGAAAAAATCACCCATTCTACCATCTATAAAAAAGAAGGTAGAAAAAGCAACTATGGTAGTTAAAATAGCAGAAACTACAGGGGGTAATACTTCTAGAGTTCCGTCAATTGCTGCTCTAATTGGTGTTTTTCCTTTTTCGTAGTGTTGAAAAATATTCTCTCCAATTACAATACCATCATCTACTAAAATACCAATAACGATAATCATTCCAAAGAGGGACAATACATTGATAGTTATTCCTAATTGTGCCGCAAAAATGAACATTCCGAAAAATGATATCGGAATTCCGAAGGCTACCCAAAATGCCAATCGAGCATTTAAAAATAATGCTAAAAAGAAAAGTACCAATAGCACACCCATAATAGCATTTTTAATCAATAATTCTGTACGCTGAGTTAGGGTAGTAGACGAGTCACTAGAAATGTCTAAATGAACATTATCATGTTCTTGATTAAATTTGTCAATATAAATTTTTACTTTTTCAGCAGATGAAATTAAATCTTCATTATTGGTGTTACTTACTGTTATATTAATAGCGGAATTGCCACTAAAATAGAGTCTATCTGGTGTTTCTGACCAAGTGTCTTTTACGGTGGCAACATCTTTTAAACGAATAATAGTACCATTAGGAGATGCTCTCACTACAATGTTTAAAAGTTCATTGCCATGGTAATTTCTATTGCGTGCCCGTATTAAGTAATCTTCTGCATTGGTTTTTATTTTTCCACCAGTAATAAGAATATTTGCTTTACTTACAGCATTAGCAACATCTTGAAAAGATAAATTATAAGCTCTTAAATCGTTTTCTCTAACAGAAATAGCAATTTCTTCATCTGGAAATCCAGAAAGGTTTACTTGAGAAATACCCTCCATATTACGAATATCATTTTCAACATTTCTAGCATATTGTTTTAAAGTTGCAAGCGGAATGTTTTCACCACTTAGTGAAAAACTTATAGTAGGTCTCATGGTTTCTACCTTAGCAATTACAGGGGGTTCCATTCCTGAAGGAAATGTAGGCACACGGTCAACAGCATTTTTGACATCAGCTAAGACGACATCAATATTTTTACCTCTTTCAATTTCGATATTGATGGATGCTGAATTTTCACGAGATACTGAAGTGATACGGTCAATACCAACAGTTCCTTTTAAATTATCTTCAATTTTAAGTACGACACCTTCTTCCATTTCTGAAGGTGAAGCTCCAGGGTACATAAGGTTTATTCGAATTAATTGAGAGTCAACCAACGGAAAGAATGAAGAAAGCATTGATTTTGCACCAATAATTCCGAAAAGAATAAATGCAATAATCATTACATTTACAGCAACAGGAAATTTTATGAAATAGCTAATTATTTTTTTCATGATACTATTTATCTTGTAATATTTTTACTTGCATCCCATCATATGCACCAGGAATTGGTTTTGATAATAGTATTGTACCGTTATCTATTCCTTTTAAAATTGCATTTTCAGCTGAAAAATAAACAGGCTTTACATCAATAAGACTTAATATAGAATCATTAACTACAAACAATTGTTTTTCATCAATCAATAATTTTCTAGAAATTTGAATGGCATTTTTTTCTGATTTAGCAATCAAATCAGCCTCTAAATACATGCCTTCTTTTAAGGTTTTATCGGCTACTTGAATGTAGGCTTTAATAGTTTGTGAAGTAGCATCAACGACACCATTAATACGAATAACTTTACCTGTATATGTTTTGGTTTTTTCTAGGTTATGTAAATTTACAGTATTTCCTTTTTTGAGTAAATCTGCAAATTCAGCATTGATAGAGACTTCCATTTCATAGCTACTAGGGTTGATAAATTCGCCCAATTTTTGACCAGCTCTAACTAAGGTTCCTGGGGTAACTAACGCTTCAGTTACAATACCATTATAAGGAGCACGCAAGCTATATTTATTTAATTTTACTTCTAAATTTTTAACATTATAATAGGCG
>JAJRPL010000231.1 GCA_024280815.1 Bacteroidota bacterium | reverse complement strand
GAATTTTATCTTCATCAGGCTGTTCACTTTTTTTGATTTCTTTTACTTGTCTACGTACTGATTGCACCAAACTATCTAATGATTTTTTTCTAAAATTTTCATATGCCAATAGAGCTTCTGTGTCTTTAGATCCTATTATTTCTATTTCATTTTTTATGATGTTAATTGTTAGATGTTGTTCTTTGTCAATAGCTAAATCAATACTCTTTTTAGCATCTATTTGCAAGGTATATAAATGAGGTTCTAGATTGATATTGGTACTAAATTTACCATCTTTTGAAACATAAAGCGTATCAATGATTGTGGTTATTTGTCGTTCAATATCGGTTTCTTGTTTTAGAATAAGGTATTTAGTCGTTACAGGAGAAAAATGGCCTTGTATTGAAAATTTTTCACTCTCTTTTTTTGAGCATGAAATGAAGATAAAAACAACAAAAAACGAATAAATTCTATACATAGTTTAATAGATTATTTACTAATAATGTCGTCTAAAATAAGAAATAATGACCAACTAATCGTTGAATTTTAAAGGCTGTATTATTTTTCGTATTATTGTAACAGTTAATCAAATTTAAATTCTTTATGTTCAACTTATCCATTTTATTAGAATCAAGTACCCAAAAATATCCGAATAGAACCGCTTTTACATTTCAAGACACCAGTTTAAGCTATACCCAATTTAATGGTGCTGTAAATCAAGTGGCAAACGGGCTTGTACAATCAGGAATTGAAAAAGGAGATAAAGTAGCATTGAGCTGTTTAAATATTCCGTATTTTCCAATTGTTTATTTTGGTATTTTAAAAGCAGGAGCGGTAGTCGTACCTTTAAGTGTGTTATTGAAAGAGAGTGAAGTTGAGTATCACTTGCAAGATAGTGAAGCGAAAGCCTATTTTTGTTTTGTGGGTAATGAAGCATTGCCTATGGGCGAAAGAGGTTATAAAGGGTTTAACAATGCTCCAAATTGTAAAGACTTTTATATGATTATGCCTACACCAACTATGGAGTCACCAATAAAAGACACTAAAACGTTAGGAGGGTTGATGAACGGGCAATCGCCTAGTTTTGAGTTTGTAATGACTTCTCCTGAAGATACAGCCTTGATTATTTATACTTCTGGTACTACAGGTAAACCTACAGGAGCTGAACTTTCGCATTCAAATATTTTTATGAATGCCATGTTATGTAAAGATTTATTAGAGTTAACCTATGAAGATAAAAGTTTAGTGGTGTTGCCATTATTTCATATCTTTTCTATGACAGTTTTAATGATAAATTCTGTGTATTGTGGTGCTGAAGGTGTTTTATTAGCTAGATTTGATCCCCAAGACGCTATTGATACCATGATACAACACGAAATTACTGTTTTTGCTGGCGTACCAACAATGTATTGGGCTTTAACTAACTTTGAAGTTGATAAAAAAGATATTGAAACCATAGCTAAAAAATTAAAAACAGCTGTTTCTGGTGGAGCATCATTACCTGTTAATGTAATAAAGTCCTTTGAAAAGAAGTTTGATGTAAAAATTATAGAAGGCTATGGTATGAGCGAAGGCTCACCAGTAGTTACTTTTAATCAAAAAGATGTGGGTTGTAAACCAGGATCTATAGGTACGCCAATTTGGGGTGTACAAGTAAAATTGGTTGATGCCGATGGCAATGAAGTGCCTCAAGGTGAAAAAGGCGAGTTGATTTATAAAGGCCATAATGTAATGAAAGGCTATTATAATAAACCGGAAGCAAATGCTAAAACTATAAAAAATGGTTGGTTGTATTCTGGTGATATTGCCACAAAAGATGAAGACGGATTCTATTATATTGTTGATAGAACTAAAGATATGATTATTCGTGGTGGACTCAATGTTTACCCAAGAGAGGTAGAAGAGGCAATGATGGGTCATGAAGCTGTTTCTTTAGTAGCGGTTATTGGCGTGCCAAGTGAAGCCAGAGGTGAAGAAATTAAAGCTTGTGTTGTATTAAAACCAGATTTTACAATTACTGAAGATGAATTGATGGCTTGGACAAAATCTCAAATAGCCGATTATAAATATCCTAGAATTATAGAATTTATGGATGCCTTACCTATGAGTGCTACAGGTAAAATTTTAAAGAAAGAATTGAGAAAATAATAGTTAACACAACGTTACAAAAGCTGCTAAGGTTGAGATAAGCTCTTTTTTATTTTCAATATGACTCATATGACCGTCAGGTAACGTCACAATTTTTACTGCTGTATCTTTATGAGGGTTGCTATGTTCGTTAAAGGCTAAAACAGGATCTTTTTTTCCTAAAATAAGCATAGAAGGTTTTAATAAACCTTTAAAAAGGTTGGTTTGGTCTTTTCGTATTTTCATTCCTTCTAATGATGCTACAATACTTTGAGGAGAAATTTCTAAAGCCTCATTGGTAATATGTTTGATTTCTTTATTGAAAATTTCTCGATTATCTTCAGAAAATAAATTCGGAATGGCAATTCGTACAAATGTTTTATGATTTTGTTTTACAGCTTCAATCGCTCTATCTCTATTAATTTTTTTAGTTTTTGTATCAGCTAAAGTTGTAGAATTCATTAAGCATAATCCTTTGACACGATTTGGAAATAATTCCGCAAAAGCGAGAGCAATATAACCACCCATACTATGACCTATCAATATATATTTTCTCAATTTTAAATGCTGTAATACTGCTAAAACCATTTGTGCTTGTGTTTCCATTGTATGGATATAACCTAAGTTTTCAGAACCTCCGTGACCAAGTAAATCAATACAAATTACTCTATTTCGTTTGGAGAGTTCTGTGGTAACAGCATTCCACATAGAGCCGTTTTCTAAAAATCCGTGTAATAAAACTACAACCTTTCCTTTGCCAGCAGATTGATAGCGAATAGTTATGTTTTTGTAATTAAAAAATTTAACCATGTGCAAAAATATGTATCTTAGACGTAAGTTTATCTATTTTTTAAATTTATGTTACGTTCTCCATTCTCAAAACTTTCAAAAATAACAGAAAAAAAAGGAACAATAATTTTACTGATACTATTGCTTGTTATTATGGGATTGATGCGATATTTTGATGCATTTTTAATGAATTCTAGTTGTGTAAATGGTATTGTTTCCTTTGAATTTGCAAAAGACTTAGAAAACTCAAAAACCATAATTAACTCATGGAATAAACAATCTGTTAAAGCTGCTTTTTCAAGTTTAGCCCTTGATTTTTTATTTCTCATGGCTTATGCTGCTTTTATAGGATTACTCATTCATAAAATTGTAAAACGTAGTAAAGAAAAATCTTTTTTTTCGAAGCTAGGAGAGTTATTAATTTGGGGAATTATTTTAGCAGCCTTGTTTGATGTTATAGAAAATATTGCCTTGCTAAATTTACTTTCAGGAAACTTGAATGAAATTTGGTCTTCTGTTGCTTATTATTTTGCGATATTAAAATTTGCAATAATTATTGGTTGTATTATGTATATCCTTATTGGATGGTTACTACTTTTAGTAAAGAAAATTTAATTTAAAATTTCTTGCGTATTTATTCTATTTACAGAATTTTTCTATAGCAATATCAACTTCTTTACCCCAGCCATATTTTTTAGCAGCATAATAGTCTTTACAAAAACCAGGAAGTTTTAAAACTTGTTTTGCTTGAGCTAACATTAAATGACCATATGCGTATTCAGGATTTATTTCTACTGCCTTTTTAGCATCTTGTAATGCTTCCTTATTTTTATTCAATTCCATAAATAAATAAGCTCTATAACCAAAAGCTCTAAAAAAATTAGGTTTGATTTTTAATGACTTATTATAGTCCTCTTCAGCCACTGTGTATTTTTTTATTTTCAGATACGACAAACCTCTATCTAAATATGCAACATAGTTATTTGGATTTAATTCAATACGTTTAGAGGAATAATCAATGGCTTCTTGAAATTTTTGCTGATCAAAATAATATGTAGCATTATTCGGACTTATTTTAATAGCTTTATCCATGCATAATTTTGCATTATCATAATTATAAGTAGTATATAAAGCTTTAGAATATCTTATCAAATAACCAGAGTTAATACTATCCTTTACATGATTTTATTTTAACTTTCTAATAACTGTTAAAGCATCAATAGTTGAATTTTTATTGATAAGAGAGTCAATAACAGGGTATTTTTTAGTTTTCTGACCAAACGAGATAGATACTATAAAAAAGAAAAATAAAAGTAAGAGTTTTTGCATCATCAGGTTCATTTTCTTAGCAAGTTAGTTATAATATATCAATAAATTTGATAAGTTATTTTCAATTTTAGTTGAAAGTTATTAAGCTGGTTCTATTTATTTTAATGTTTTACCCCCTCCATAATACTTAAA
The DNA here is from genome assembly GCA_024280815.1 of Bacteroidota bacterium. GTDB lineage: Bacteria > Bacteroidota > Bacteroidia > Flavobacteriales > Flavobacteriaceae > Aureibaculum. Next base: position 483 of record JAJRPL010000231.1, on the reverse strand, counting down.
AAAATCTGTTTCAAACTCTCCCTTTTTATAAGATTTAAGAAATTTTTTAGTAACATTTCTTAATTTTACTTTATTTTTTGATTTTTTTACATATTCTAAAAATAACACGGCTGCTTGGTAACGTACCTCTCTAACGTCTTCTTGTTCTCTATATAATTGATTGTCAGTTATAGAGCAATTTAAAACACGGTCGAAATTCAATTTTTGATCTAACATATAATTAGCAATAGCAACCGAATATAAATATTGTTGATGATGTGTGTTTGATAATGAGTGGTAAAACCTACCTCCTAAAGGAATACCAAAACCATTTTTACCTTCTAGCCAAGATTTTACAATTTTTGAGTCACTAATAAATTCAGCAGACTTTTCTATGATAGGTTTACTTAAAATAGATTTTGAGGCCAAATAAACTGAGGTCTCATATTTTTCCATTTTTGTAAGTAATGAGTCTTGTGCTGTTTGAAATTCAGTAGGTATTTG
>JAJRPL010000230.1 GCA_024280815.1 Bacteroidota bacterium | reverse complement strand
TTTTTCAATCCTAAAAACAGTTTGTCGTTTGCGAAGTGATTTGAGTGATAAAATATCTTCTTTTATTGTAAATTCTTTCGGTTTTGCCATAGCCTAAAGATACAAAAATATAACGACTTTAACTATTTAAATTGGTATAATATATAGATGAAAAAAATTACACTAATTATTGCAATGGCATTACTAATAATGTCTTGTGGAGAGAAAAAAGAACAGGCAGAAAAGAATAATAAAGAAGGTACTGCAATATCAGGTACCATTAAAGTAGATGGTTCAAGTACAGTATTTCCAATTACTGAAGCTGTAGCTGAAGAATTTAGAGCTGTACAACCAAAAGTAAAAGTTACCATTGGTGTTTCTGGTACAGGCGGAGGGTTTAAGAAATTCTCAAGAGGTGAAACTCATATTTCTGATGCTTCTCGCCCTATTAAGGACAAAGAAAAAGCAGCTTGTGCAGAAAATAATATCAAATATTTAGAACTAGAAGTTGCTTATGATGGCTTAGCAGTTTTGGTAAATCCTCAAAACGATTGGGTAGATAGTTTTACCGTTGAAGAATTAAAGAAAATTTGGGAACCTTCAGCTCAAGGAAAAATAATGAAATGGAATCAAATTCGTCCAGAATGGCCTAATAAAGAGATTCATTTATTTGGCCCTGGTGTAGCCTCTGGTACTTACGATTATTTTACAGAAGCTATTGTTGGGAAAAGTGGTTCAAGTAGGGGTGATTTTACAGCCAGTGAAGATGACCATGTATTGGTACAAGGTATTGCAGGCGATAAGTATTCTTTAGGATTCTTCGGTTTGGCATACTATGCTGAAAACAAAGACAAACTCACTTTAATAGGAGTTCATAATGGTGAAAAAGTGGTAAAACCAACCTTAGAAACCGTGAGTAATGGTACATATAGTCCATTATCAAGACCTTTATTTATTTATGTAAATAGTTCTTCAATAAAACAACCCGAAGTTATTGAGTTTGTGAATTTTTACATCGATAATGCAGCTGATTTATCTAAAGATGTAGGATATATTCCTTTACCAACAGAAAATTATACTAAGCAAAAAGAAAATTTCAAAACTTTTGTTGAAAGTAACAAATAAGCAAAAGTTGAGTTGGAATATCAGATGTCAAGTGACATCTGATTTCCTTTTTTTTAAATCGTACCCATGCGAAAAATAAAAGAATATCTAATTGAAAAATTACTTTTTTCAAGTGTCTTAATTACTGTTGGCGTAACTCTAGGTATTATTGCTGTATTAGGCTTTGAAGCTTTTCGTTTTTTTAATGAAGTTTCTATTGTAGAGTTTTTTACAGATACTCAGTGGACACCATTATTCACAGATAAACATTATGGTATTTTACCTTTATTATCAGGTACATTATTAACCTCTTTTATTGCTATTGCTGTAGCACTACCTTTAGGTTTGTCTATCGGAATTTATTTAAGTGAATATGCTCCAAAAAAATTTCGAAAAACAATCAAACCTTTATTAGAACTATTGGCGGCAGTACCAACAGTTGTTTATGGTTTCTTTGCGTTGATTGTGGTTACCCCTTTTTTACAAGGATTTATTCCAAACTTATCGAGCTTTAATTCACTCTCTGCCGGAATTGTGATGGGAATTATGATTATTCCTTTTATTTCATCATTAAGTGAAGACGCCTTACATGCTGTGCCTTATGCTTTAAGAGAAGCATCATATGGTATGGGAGCTACAAAACTACAAACAGCTTTTAAAGTTGTGGTTCCTGCTGCGTCTTCAGGAATTATTGTATCGATAATTTTAGCAATTTCAAGAGCTATTGGTGAAACCATGATTGTTGCTATTGCTGCAGGTCAACAACCTAGATTTACACTAGACCCAACGGTTCCTGTAGAAACCATTACGGCTTATATTGTTCAAGTTAGTTTAGGTGATGTGCAACATGGCTCTGTAGAATACCGAACCATTTTTGCAGCAGGTATCACCCTGTTTGTTTTTACTTTTTTATTAAACACTTACAGTTATAGCATCCGTAAAAAATACCAACAACGCTATGAATAGTATTCAAAAAAACAGATTCAAAGACCGATTATTTATGTACTGGGGAATGTTCGCAACATTAATAGGCTTAGTATTATTGGTTGTATTTATTGGTGATATTCTGATTGATGGTTTAGGTAGAATTGACTGGAGCTTTATTACCAACCTCCCTTCTCGAAAACCAGATAAATCAGGTATTTACACGGCTTTAATAGGAAGTATTTGGATTTTGATATTAACAGCTTTCATTGTAATTCCGGTTGGAGTTGCAGCTGGTTTATATTTAGAAGAATACAGTAAAAAAAATTGGCTTTCAGGTGTCTTAGAAATTAATATTTCAAACTTGGCTGGAGTTCCTTCAATCATATATGGCTTATTAGGTTTGGAAGTGTTTGTTAGAATTATGAACTTAGGAGCCAGTGTGTTGGCAGGTAGTTTAACCTTATCTCTATTAATACTTCCCATTATTATTGTGGCAACAAGAGAAGCTATTAAAGCCGTACCTAAATCAATTCAAGATGCTTCGTATGCACTTGGTGCCTCAAAGTGGCACACCATTTGGTATCAAATTTTACCAGCAGCGGGTGGCGGTATTTTAACTGGCGTAATTTTAGCTTTGTCTAGAGCTGTCGGAGAAACAGCCCCTTTAATTGTTGTTGGAGCTTTGGCTTATGTGCCTTTTGCTCCTGAAAACCCTATGGATGAATTTTCAGTGCTTCCTATCCAAATTTTTAATTGGATTTCAAGACCTCAACATGGCTTTATTGAAAATGCTGCTGCAGCAATTATTATACTCCTACTTATTACATTTATTATGAACGGAATTGCAGTATATTTTAGAAACAAGTGGCAAAAGAAATGGAAATAACAATGGAAAAAATAGCAGATAAAAAAACGGTAGTTCATCAAACCAACGAAGTAAATCAGGCTTCAAAAATTGAAGTTAAAGATGTTAACGTTTGGTATGGTGATTTTCAAGCCATTAAAGGTATTAATATGAACATTAAGCCTAATACAGTTACAGCTTTTATTGGACCTTCTGGGTGTGGTAAATCAACATTTCTTAGGTTGTTCAATAGAATGAATGACTATATAGATACGCACAGAATGGAAGGGAAAATTAAAATTAACGGAAATAATATTTACAAAAAGAAAGTAAATGTAGAAGAGCTCCGTAAAGAAATTGGTATGGTATTTCAAAAACCAAATCCTTTTCCTAAATCCATTTTTGAAAATGTTGCTTACGGATTAAAAATACAAGGTATTAAAGACAAAAAATTCATTATAGAACGTGTAGAAAAAGCATTAAAACAAGCCGATCTTTGGGAGGAAGTTAAAGATAATCTTAAAAAGTCTGCCTTAGCTTTATCTGGAGGACAGCAACAACGTTTGTGTATTGCCAGAACACTAGCTGTTGAGCCTTCTATTATTCTGATGGATGAACCTACCTCAGCATTAGACCCAATTTCTACATCAAAAATTGAAAACTTAATTTTTGAACTTAAGAAAAAATATACCATAATTATTGTTACACATAATATGCAACAAGCCAGTAGAATTAGCGATTACACCGCTTTTTTCTATATAGGTGAGCTAATAGAATTTGGCAAAACAAAAAAGATTTTTACGAATCCAGAACATAAGCGAACTGAAAATTATATTACAGGTCGTGTTGGTTAAAACAATAAAACTATGAACACAAAAGTACAACGCGACTCTTTAAATCAATCTGGCTATGAAATGCTTATTTTATGTAAATCGCAATTAGAAAAAGCTAAAGAAGCTTTTTTTAATCAAGATGGCGATTTAGCTGAAGAAGTAATGCATACTGAAAATCATGTAAATGCTTTAGATTTAAAAATTGAAAAAGATTGCTTTCGGTTTTTAGCACTTTACAATCCTGTTGCTAAAGATTTACGATTTATTATTACTATTTTAAAAATTTCTTCTGAATTATAACGTATAGCTGACCATGCAAATAATATTTCAAGGTATGTAGTTGATCAAGAACAACTATTAAATACTAATTTATTAAAAGTATTAAATTTTGAAAATATGGGAAATACTATTGATTCTATGCTAGATCATATCGTATATGCTTATACAGAAAAAGATGTGAAAACTGCTAGAAAAGTTTTTAAAAAAGATAAAATATTAGATAAAATAAATCACCAATCTCTTCAAATTCTTGAAGAAGAAATAAAAAAAGACATTTCCATAATAGAGCAAGCACTGATACTTTCTTCGGTAATTAAAAAATTAGAACGTGTTGGAGACCTCATTAAAAACATTGCAGAAGATATTATTTTTTATATTGATGCAGAAGTTGTGAAACACAAAAAGAAGAAATAAATACTCTTTACACTTTCGATTGTTAACATTAACTTAACATTAGTAATTTTTATTACATATATTTTTGTTCCGTTACTTTCAATATTTAAGTTTATGGACAATATTTACTTTTTAATGGTAGTTGCTCTGGCGGTCTTAGCTATAGCAGATTTAGTAGTTGGCGTTAGTAATGACGCTGTTAATTTTTTAAACTCTGCCATTGGCTCTAAAGCCATTTCATTTAGAACCATCATGATTGTTGCCAGTTTAGGTATTGCCTTCGGTGCAGTATTTTCAAGCGGTATGATGGAAGTTGCCCGTAAAGGCATCTTTAACCCTAGCATGTTTATGTTTAGTGATATCATGATTATCTTTATGGCAGTAATGATAACCGATATCTTACTTCTCGATTTCTTTAATACGCTAGGGATGCCAACCTCAACAACGGTATCTATTGTGTTTGAGTTGTTAGGTGCGGCAGTTGCCGTTGCATTGATTAAAATTGGTGCTGATAATGGTTCTTTTTCTGAGGTCACTAACTATATCAATACAGCTAAAGCAACGCAAATTATTTTTGGTATTTTACTCTCGGTCGTCGTCGCCTTTTCTATAGGTGCCTTTGTTCAATTTGTCTCCCGTTTATTATTATCCTTTAATTTTGAGAAAAAAGCAAACTGGGTAGGTGCATTATTTGGTGGTGTTGCCTTAACTGCAATGGTCTATTTTATTTTAATGAAAGGAATTAAAGGAGCAGATATTGCGAAACAAAGTATGGACATACTTGGTGGTGAAACCATTAAAGGGTTTTTAGAGCATAATGTATTATCAATTGTAGCTGTTAGTTTTGTGATTTGGTCTGCAGTATCCTATCTATTTATAAGTGTTTTAAAAATCAATATTTATAAACTCATTATTATAGTAGGTACTTTTGCCTTAGCCTTAGCATTTGCAGGTAATGATTTGGTAAACTTTATTGGTGTACCTATTGCTGCTTGGCAA
>JAJRPL010000229.1 GCA_024280815.1 Bacteroidota bacterium | reverse complement strand
CGCTATATTATACAATAACTCGTCAGAATTAATATTGTGCTTTTCTATCTCTTTATAAATAGTTAAAGCCTCATTATATTTTTCATTCTGATATAGTTTATTTGCCTTAGCGAATAAGCTATCTGCCTGAGCAAACAAACCGTTAGAAAAAATTAAAAGTGCTATTATTATTGTTCTTTTCATAGTTAAATAGATTCCTGTCTCCGCAGGAATGACATATAATTTAGTTTTAAAGTTGTTTATCAATTTTAGCAATGACCTGTCTGGCTGTTTCATATTCTTTTTGCATCATTACATCGCTAGATGGTGTATAGCGTGCATAATCACAATCGTCTAATACTTTTACAAACTCATTAATGGCATCTTTATCAACCGAACGTTCTTGTAACAATTCACTTATTCTTTCTTTACTAATATCTGTCGTTTCAACCTGTAATTGAGCTTTTAAATAATTGTGTAAGGCTTTTTCTAGAGCAATATAAAACTCCTCTTTCTTTCCTATTTGTTTTTTGGCTTCAGATAAATATTTTTTTGCCAATTTATCTGCCCTTCTTCTTTTATTACCGATGACATCACTATCTCTTTCATTTTTCTTTTTGCCAATAAAAATCCCGAAAGGAATAGCCAATAAAGGTAGTACCATCAGCGTATAAAATAACGTTGACAAGTAAAAATCTTTGTGATTTGTACTCGGTTTTAAACTAGCAGAAGTACTAATAAATCGAATATCTTTGGCGTTTGTCAAAACATCTCTTTTAACCACAGAATCTATGTCATCAGCTCCTGTAGGAATCTTACCTTGCGGAACATCAATAATGATTTCATCAGATGTAATCGTTTTATAGACTTTCTCTTTTAAACTAAAATAAGAAAAAGGTACTGGTGGTATTTTATATTTACCTCTAAACTGTGGTACAACTGTATATTGGTCAATAGTACTTCCTGAAAATCCGTTAATGGTTGTCCTAATATTTTCTTTATGTTCAGGTTCATATTTTTCCAAACCATTAGGTGTTTCAAACTTTGGCAATTCTATCATTCTTAAATTACCTTCCCCAGCCACTTCAACACTAATTTGTGCTGCTTCATTTGCTTTCAATTTCGTTTTATTTGAGATGATTTTAAAACTAAAGTCACCTACAGCACCTGTAAAATCATTAGGTTGGTTGTCTATCGGTAAAGGTTTTACTTCAATGGTACGACTACCTGTAGTTGCATTATAGATTAAACTTCTAGTAACCAATCCGCCAAACATATTCCTTCTACCTGTAGGTACGGCAGCTCCTATTTCCATTTCTAAAGGAGTAATCGTTAGCTTACCTGATTTTTGAGGAGTTAAAATTACTTTTTTAACAATGGCATAACGATGATTCTTTCCTTGAAAACTCCCCTCTTTAGGTAACGCTTTTTTTATAGCTACATTTTGATGTAAAAAACCATTATATATAGGTTCTTTTGAAGGTTGAAAATTTCTAACCTCTAGCTTACTTACATCAACATAAATTTTATAAATAATAGAAATGGTCTCACCAACATAAGGATTAGGATTAGAAACCTCAGCTATTAAATGTATGTTTTGTGAAGCTATATACTTTGGGTCATTAGGGTCTTCTGGAATTTCTATGGCATTGGTTACCGTAACCTTAACAGGGCTGGTTTTAAGCGTAAACCCATCATATTCCATACTTGCAGAACCTATTGTCAGTTGTCCTTTTCTTTTGGGTTGAAGTATATATGTATAGGTCATTTTAAAAAACTTTTGACCATTGAAATTTGCTGAACTTACTGCCGGCATAGGCCCAGCCAACACCTTGAAATCTTTAAAATTTGGAGGTGAGAAATTATCACCACCTTGTTTATCAATGGTAAATGATACTTGTAAACGTTCATTTAAACCTAACCTGTTTTTACTCACCGTAGTTTTAAACGACACATCTTGAGCCAATAAAGGTTGACCCATCATTAACAATATCAATACTATTTTAATGTTTTTAAACATTTCTCTTTTAATCTCTTATTTCACCAATATCAACACCTACTTCAACTTTGAACTTTTGTATTCCAACCCTCTCCCCTTTGGGGAGATGCCAAAGGCAGAGGGGATTACCAATCTTTTTCTTGTTTTACTTTTTTACCCTGTGCTTTTTTAGCATTAATTTTCTTTCGTGTTTTATCTTCTTCTTTATTCATCGCTTCTAGTAATTGTTTTACCTGCTGCGGTGTCATTTGACCAGGCTTAGGTTTCGGTGGTTGATTGTCTTTCTCTTTATCACCCTTATCATCTTTTTTACCCTTATTTTGATCTTTATTTTTGTCTTTATCGTCTCCCTTATTGTTTTTATCCTTGTCTTTGTCCTTACCTTTATCGTCTTTTTTATTATCCTTATTTTCTTTGTCCTTGTCTTCGTTTTTATCGTTTTTCTTTTTGTCTTTGTCTTTTTTGTCTTTGTTATCTTCTTTTTGATTTTCTTCCTTTTTTAATAATTTTTGAGCTAAGGCTAAATTATAACGTGTTTCATCGTCTTTTGAACTATTTCGCAAGGCATTTTTATAGGCTTTAATCGCTTCGGCATATTTTTTTTCTTTCATCATTATATTGCCAATATTATGAAAAGATTCTGCTTTTGTCAATTTATTTTTAGTGGTTTTTGAAACCATATCATACATTGGTAACGCTTCTTTATGTCTGTCTTGTTGATAAATAGCATTTCCTAAATTATACGCTGCTTTTTCATAATCAGGATTTTT
>JAJRPL010000228.1 GCA_024280815.1 Bacteroidota bacterium | reverse complement strand
TTTTTTCAATCCTAAAAACAGTTTGTCGTTTGCGAAGTGATTTGAGTGATAAAATATCTTCTTTTATTGTAAATTCTTTCGGTTTTGCCATAGCCTAAAGATACAAAAATATAACGACTTTAACTATTTAAATTGGTATTATGAGATAAAACGAACATTCATTAAGTGTTTAATTTTAATCAATTCAAAACGTCAAGTCAATCAATATATCTTCAAGTACATCCATCATCTGACTTGTAATATCTAAATGGAAAACCATACGCAACTTACCTTGCCCCATACTTGTAATTAAAACACCTTTAGTTTTTAATTTATTTACAAAATCTACATCGTTAATAGTGTCATTAGTATAAAAAATAACAATATTCGTTTCAACGGGTTCTACCTTTTTAATATATAATGAGGCTTTTAAAATAGCCGCTATTTTTGTAGCATTTTCATGATCTGTCTCCAAACGCTCAACATGATTGTCTAATGCATAAATACCTGCTGCTGCCATGTACCCTACTTGACGCATCCCTCCTCCAAAGAGTTTTCGAATACGCAATGCTTTTTTTATATGTTCTTTTGAGCCTAATAAAACTGAGCCAATGGGACAACCTAATCCTTTTGACAAACAAATAGAAATGGTGTCAAATAATTCTCCGTATTGTTTTGGTTGTTCATTTTTAGCAACCAACGCATTAAACAAACGGGCTCCATCCAAATGAAAAGCCAACTTATTTTCAATACAGACTTGCATTATTTTTTTAAGCTCATTCAAGTCCCAACAAGCACCACCTCCTTTATTCGTAGTATTCTCTACACAAACCAATCTAGATGTTGCATAATGAATATCGTCAGGATTTATCATTTGTTGTACTTGCTCAGCAGTAAACATACCTCTATCACCATCTATCAAAGCGGAAGTAACACCTGAATTAACCGCCGCTCCACCGCCTTCAAAATTATAAACATGAGCCCATTTGTCACAAATCATCTGATCTCCTGGCTGTGTATGTAACTTAATAGCGACTTGATTTGCCATAGTGCCAGAAGGAAAAAATAATGCAGCTTCTTTACCAAAAAGAACTGCTAATTTTTCTTGTAATTCATTTACTGTAGGGTCTGCATTAAAAACATCATCACCAACTTGTGCATTGAACATTGCTTCCAACATTCCTTTTGTTGGTTTGGTTACGGTATCGCTTAATAAATTTATTATCATTCTTATTGTTTTACAGCACTTATGAGCTTATTCTATAACTTCTTAAAATATATATTTTATTACTAATCCATCCCTATTGGTGAACCATCTGGAATTTTAGGTGTTGATTTTCGTTGATATGCTGTTGGTTTCTTTTTAAAATTTTCAATTGTTTTTATAATGTCTTGGTTATATGCTTTTTGGACTCCAATTGATTTACTATTTTTCATTAAATTCATTACTTTATCTAGTTTATTCATGGCAATGGCATTTACCTGTCTATAAGTATCTTTATTTGATGCTAAATAAAATAATTGATCTAAAACCTGTGCATTCACAATATTTTGCAACTCATGATGATAGGTGTTATTATGTTTTTTGTTAAAAGAATGTTTTATCACAGCATCTATCACCTCTTCTAAATCTAACTGATTTTCATCTAGGCTTTTCTGTTGTACCAACCTAGATGCCCTTTCTGGATGCAACAGCAAAGATAATGTCATTTCAGAAGCGGTAGCCACTGCTACAAAAGGATCAAAGGCAACTCCATTTTTACTTTTAAATGATTCTCGAGTTCTAGAATACCCAATTGCTCTTGGTGTAAACAGTTTTAATATTCTCTTTGGTATTGCAATCTCTTGTACATCTATCGTTTTTAAAATTGTTTGTAGTGCTTTCTCTTGTGTTTTACCATCTATATTTTTTACAATACTCTGTATACCACCTTTAACTGCATAATTATAATCTAAACCACCTATTAATTTTGAAACGGCTTCTGTTTGGAATCTATGAAAGAAATATAAAGGCACAAAAACATCTTCTAAGACTGAATATGGTTCTGAAGATTTGATATTATCTGCAGAAAAATGAGCAATAGAATTTTTTCTAATTGCCAAAACTGTCATTAACTCCTCTGAAAGATCTGTTCCATTATCCCATAAATGACCATAAGCATGAGCACCACCTTTTGGTCTAGCATCTTGATCTGATATATAACGTAAACCTTTAGCAAAAGCATCGGTAAGAATTTTTTGTAAATGGGTGCTTTCATCACCAACAAAATCTTGGTATGCATAGGCAATTGTCACTTTATCCCATTCACCCATTCCTTTAGTATAAGCATTAGAAAAATCTATTTTTCCATCTTTTAAGCTTAATTTAGGATGTGGATAATCCATTACGGAAGATCTTTCATTAGTACTGGCTGCAAAATTATGTGCAAAACCTATGGTATGCCCAACTTCATGAGCTGCCAATTGACGGATTCTTGCCAATGCCATTTTCAATGCAAAATCATCATCGGTATCATTATTTGCATACGGAGCTTGTAAGGCTTGTGCAATTAAAAAATCTTGTCGGATACGCAAAGAGCCTAAACTAACATGACCTTTAATAATCTCACCTGTTCTTGGGTCAGAAATTGTCCCTCCATAACTCCATCCTCTTGTAGAACGATGCACCCATTGAATTACATTATAGCGTAAATCTAACGGGTCTACACCTTCTGGTAATAATTTTACTTGAAAAGCATCTTTGTATCCAATTGCCTCAAATGCCTGATTCCACCAACTTGCACCTTCTAGTAAAGCGGATCGTACGGGCTCAGGTGCACCTCTATCTAAATAATAAATAATTGGTTCTTTGGCTTCACTAATTGTTGCAGAAGGATCTTTTTTCTCTAATCTATGCCTGTAAATATATCGTTTTACTATAGACTGGTTAATAGGTGTTGCATAATCTAAATACGACATAGGATAACATCCTGAACGAGCATCAAAAGATCTTGGTTTGTATTCATTATCTGGAAGTTTTACAAAAGAATGATGCTGATACACTGTTACAGAAGAAGCGTCAGGTGTAACACTTCTAATAGTATTCCCTTTAGGTTCTCCTTTAAAAGTTAAAAGCACATCAAATTCCACATTATCAGGAAATGCTTTAGTTCGTTCTAGATGAATAGCACTTTTTGTTTTGTCTAAACTATAATTACCCTGCTTATTTTGTTCTAACCTATTAGCTGTACCATGTGCATCACGCATAAAAAAATCAGTAGCATCAACTAAA
>JAJRPL010000227.1 GCA_024280815.1 Bacteroidota bacterium | reverse complement strand
ACTTTACGACAATATCCTTTTAAATCGGCTGCCAATGTTTTAGGTTATATCGGAGAAGTAAATAATGCTCTACTAAGTAAGAATAGCTATTATCAACAAGGAGAATTAATTGGAATAAACGGAGTTGAAAAACAATATGAAGTAGCTCTAAGAGGTGTTAAAGGTGTAAAATTCATTCAAAGAAACCGATTCAATAAAGAAATTGGCCCCTACAAAAATGGTATATATGACACGTTAGCAACGATAGGTAAAGATGTCAACATTACTTTAGATATTAAACTTCAAAAATATGCTGAAGATTTGATGATCAATAAAAGAGGTGGTGTTGTTGCTATTGAACCCTCTACAGGTGAAATATTAGCTTTAATTTCAAGTCCTACATACGACCCTAATTTATTAGTAGGTAGACAACGGTCTAAAAATTATACAAGGCTATATCTAGACAAAGATAGCAACCCTCTATATGATAGAAGTTTATTAGCTCAATACCCGCCCGGATCTCCTTTTAAAATTATCAATGCACTTATCGGATTACAAGAACAAGTAATCACTACTGAGACTCCATTTTACTGTCGTGGAGGATTTAAATACGGCAGAAGTTCGAAAGCTTTTATGAAATGCCATTGTGGTACTTATGGATCTGCAGTAAAACTAAATAAAGGTATTTACAAGTCTTGTAATTCATATTTTGCCAATACCTACAAAAGAATCATTGAAAAATACCCAACTTCATCAGAAGGTATGAAGGTTTGGAGCGATCATGTAAAAAGTTTTGGCTTGGGTAATTTCTTAAACAATGATTTATCTACTGGAGTAAAAGGAATTGTCCCTGATGAAAAATTATACAATAGATTTTACCCTAATTTTAAATGGGGAGCATCTACAACCATCTCTAATGCTATTGGTCAAGGTGAAATATTAACCACACCTATACAATTAGCTAATATGACAGCAATAGTAGCGAATAAAGGAGTGTATTACACACCACACATCATAAAAAAAATAGACAATAAACCTATTAAAATTGATGAGTTTACAACACCAAAAAGAACAACTATAGACCCTAAATATTTTCCCCCTGTTATTGAAGGAATGTTTCAAGTTGTAGAAAACCCTGGCGGAACAGCAAGATGGTCTAGAGTTGAAGGGATAGAAATTTGTGGGAAAACAGGTACTTCAGAAAATTCACACGGACAAGATCATTCAATTTTTGTTGCTTTTGCTCCAAAAAACAATCCTAAAATCGCTATTGCTGTATTTGTAGAAAACGGGTATTGGGGTTCTAGATGGGCAGGTCCAATTGCGACCTTAATGATTGAGAAATATCTTAATGGAAAAACCAATAGACCACGTGATGAAAAACGTATGTATGAAGGTAGTTTACAAGATGAATATGACAAACAACTTTTAGAAATAGCACTTGAGAAAGAGACAAAATAACATATTTACAGGTATAGACTGGATATTGGTATTGTTTTTTATAGTACTGGTTTTTTTAGGGTGGATTAATATCTATGCCGCTTCAGTGACTAACACAAGTGGAAATATTTTAGATTTCTCTACATTATACGGTAAACAATTACAATGGATTGGATTGAGTGCTGTTTTAATTATAATAATTATTGCAATTGACGCAAAATTCTATGAACGATTTTCAGGTGTTTTTTACATTATTTCTATGCTAAGCTTAGCTGGATTATTTGTATTCGGAACTTCTATTAATGGTGCTACTTCATGGTACAATTTAGGTTTCAGTAGCATACAACCCTCTGAATTTTCAAAAATTGCAACTGCCTTAGCTCTAGCAAATTTTTTAAATGAACCCAATAAAGATCTAAGCAATTTTAAAACTCAATTAAATGCTTTTTTAATTCTTTTAATACCTGCCATACTAATAACTTTACAACCAGATGCTGGTTCTGCCCTTATTTATTTCTCATTATTATTTGTGCTTTACAGAGAAGGTTTACCTGGCATTTTTTTATCTTTAGGATTTTCAGCTATTATTCTTTTTTTAATCACATTATATTTTGGCTTTACAAGTTCTATTATTATAGTTTTTTCTTTAATAACATTATTAGTTGTTTACCTTTTAAATACCAAAAAATTTCATCTCAATAGAGAATGGCCTAAAGTTTTGATTTTATATACGTTTATTGGCTTATTCCTTTTCAGTGTAGATTATGTATTTAACAACGTCTTTGAACAAAGACATCGAGATAGGTTTAATATTATTTTAGGTGAAAATGCAGACACAAGAGGTATTGGCTATAACACGAACCAATCAATGCTTACTATTGGTTCTGGAGGACTTACGGGTAAAGGTTTTTTAGAAGGTGATAGAACTCAAGGTGATTTTGTTCCTGAACAACATACTGATTATATTTTTAGTACTGTAGGTGAAGAATGGGGCTTTATTGGTAGCAGTGCAGTAATCTGTATTTTTATTGCATTTATTTTACGTTTAATAAGCATTGCCGAGAGACAAAAATCAAAGTTTAGCCGTGTATTTGGCTATTCTGTAGCCACTATATTCTTTTTCCACTTTATGATAAATATAGGTATGGTTATAGGCTTACTACCTACTATAGGTATTCCTTTACCCTTTTTTAGTTATGGAGGATCTTCGTTGTGGGGATTCACTATTCTATTATTTATTTTTATCAGACTTGATGCTGATAGAACGTATGAATGGTAGTAATCTCTTTATTTAAAGAAATTAAAAAACGTAGGCTTTTTATTCCTT
>JAJRPL010000226.1 GCA_024280815.1 Bacteroidota bacterium | reverse complement strand
TGTCTAAGTAACCAGTTAAATCTACAGTACCACCATCTTCCAGGGTTAATGTATTGCCGTTAAGCGTAATTTTTTGGTCATCAGTATTTATAGAAGCAATATCTAATGTTTGAGTATTGCCATTTTCTAGCGTTAAAGTTAGGATAGTTCCGTTTAAGCTAAAGTCAGTAATTTTTTGATCATCCGTATTGTCTAAGTAACCAGTTAAATCTACCGTACCACCATCTTCTAAAGTTAAGATATTACCATTTAGTGTTAATGCTTGATCGTCAGTATTGTCTAGGTAAACCGATAAATCTACTGTACCACCATTTTCTAAGCTTAGAATGTTAGTTGTAGCATCAAAGCTCAGTTTTTGATTGTCAGTATTACATAAGTTTTCCCATGTACCATTGTATTGATAAATACATTTTTCATCGGTATTATAGACTAAAGCACCATTGAGAGGTATTATAGCATTCATTTCTGCACTAGAAACTCTAGTTAAAACAAATGTTTTTGTTGAGCTTTCTAATTCTAAAAGAGAAGAAGTATCAATGGTATTTGGGTTGTCTCCTATTTTTACTTGTCCATATATTGAAGTTGAAACAAGTAATACGAATAAAAATTTTATTAATTTCATTGGGTATTGGGTTACATTTAATTTTTCTTGTACTAAGTAAACTGAAAACGAATAAAAAGCATAAATATTATCTTTAACATAAATATAACAACTTAAAGGGTGGTTTACCCAGTAAAATTTTGTGAGATGAAGCTTATTGACTAAGTTTTTTTAGTTTTTGAGTATGCTTTCTTAACCAAAGCATGTCTTTGGCATAGGGAATAAATTTGGGGTAAGTAATTTTAGAAAGCGTATGATTTTTTTGAGCAATTTGGTAGCTAATTTTCCAATGCTTTTTTAAACTTTGAATAGCACTAAAATAGGTTGAATTTTCTGGATCATAGATGTGAGTAGGTTCTGAAATAATCCCGTTTATTTCTAATATTTTAACGTTTTTGCCAGCTATCAAGTCTTCAAAAGTATTGTATTTGATATCTAAGCGTCCATAAAACCATCCATCAATTTGTTTAGAAACTCCATCCATCATTTTCTCTAAATCTTTGTTTATCAAATGGTTTCCGTTAACGAATTGAGTGCCTTTTGAGTGATTTCCAATAACTGACAGTTGTACAATTTTATCCTTTTTTGGGATGGCTTGCATGTTGTCTTTATGAATGTTTTGGAGTAAATTATAATATAGATATGCACGTTTATCTGCTAAGATTAATTCCGATAGATTGGAGGTTCCGTTACCAACAACGATTAAAAATTTTTTTAAAGTGAAGGATGTTATTTTTCCTTCAGACTCATCAGGCATTCTATGATAAAAAAGCCCACATTCATTTTCGTAGTCTATAAATTCTTGAATAATAATAGTTATGTTATTTTTTTCTAAATAGTTTTTTAATTCATTTTTTGTGTCAATCATTTTTACTAGATAACCTCTAAATCCGATATCAGGTTTTGCAATTAAAGGAAAACTTATATTGGCTTCTTCAATTTTAAGAAGTATGTCATTAAAATTAGAATTTTTGGCAATAAGTACTGTTAGTGGTTTGTAGGGTTCTGGAATTAATTGGATGGTTTTAAATTTAGATTCGGTACCATTTCCAGAGTATTTTATGGCGGGATTTGTAATTAAATAAGAAACTAAATGTCTTGCTTTAATTGTTTGGTAGATGTAAAATGGAGCTAATGGGATATAAAACATAAAGGTAGGCCAATGTTCCCAGTGTAGTAATTTAGTAAAGAATGCTTTAATTTTTATCATGGCTATCCTTATCAAATAAAGATCTAGATACTTTAATCAATCCAAAGGCAGTAATCATGATGGCAATAATTCCTAAAAGTAATCCGATGATTAATAGCATAAAGTTACCATCTTTTTTTAATGCCTTAAATCCTATAGTAATAACTATTGGAGCAATAAATAATAAAGGTAAGGCAATTGCCAAATGTTTAAATGCACTAAATAAAGAGGGTTTATTTTTTTCAAGAGGATAATTGTTTATAGCATTTCTAACATTACCATATTTTAGTAGTAATTCTTTAGCTAACCTTTCATTAATACCTAATTCACCCATCACCATTTTCACGCCTCTATCAACTAACTTATCGTTTGAGAGTTGCATATCCACCATTTTATTACCTTTAATTTTTCCTAATTGAATCATTGTAGCAGTGCTAATCATATTTAAAATCAGTTTTTGTGCAGTACCTGCCTTCATTCTTGAGCTACCCGTAACAAATTCAGGACCTACAATAGCTACAACAGGAAATTTTGCCGTTAATGCTAAAGGACTTTCTGCGTTACATGTGATACATCCCGTACTAATATTATTTTCATTACACTTTTTAAGTGCAGCAATAACATATGGTGTTGTGCCTGAAGCTGCAATACCAATCACTACATCCTTATTAGAAATTTGATATTTTTGTAAATCTTTCCATCCTTGTGTAGTTGAGTCTTCTGCAAATTCAACAGCTTTTCGTATAGCCGTTTCACCACCAGCAATCAATCCGATAACTAGGTCATACGAAACTCCAAAGGTAGGAGGGCATTCAGATGCGTCAACCACACCTAACCTCCCGCTAGTACCTGCTCCTATATAAAAAAGGCGACCACCAGTTTTTAATTTGACAACAATTTCTTGTACTAATTTTTCTATGTTTGGAATTACTTTTTCAACAGCTTTAGGTACCGTTTTGTCTTCAGTATTGATGTTGATTAACAATTCATTAATACTCATCTTTTCAAGATGGTTGTACTTAGAATCTTGTTCGGTAGTTTTGGTGAAATTCATAGTTTCAAAAATACGTTTTATTTTAGATTGATACCTAAAAAAAGCCTCAAAAGAGGCTTTTGAATATTTTAAAGCTGATTTATTATCTGATTAAAAGTTTTGCTAGGCCTCATAGCTTTAGAAACAATATCTTCTTGAGGAAAATAATATCCTTTTAAATCTACAGGACTGCCTTGCACCTCAATTAATTCAGAAGTAATTACAGTCTCGTTATCTTTTAAGTTTTTATAAAGACTGCTAAATTGAGTTTTTAATTCTATGTTTTTAGATTGATTTGCTAAAGCTTCAGCCCAATACATAGCTAAATAAAACTGACTTCCTCTATTGTCTATTTCATTTACTTTTCTCGAAGGGGCTTTTTTGTTTTCTAACAACTTGTCAGTTGCATCATCTAAAGTTTCAGATAGAATAATTGCCTTTTCATTATTATTTGTTTGTCCGAAATGCTCTAATGAAACAGCTAATGCTAAGAACTCTCCAAGAGAATCCCAACGTAAATGATTTTCTTTTGTAAATTGTTGAACGTGTTTAGGTGCAGAACCACCAGCACCAGTTTCAAATAAACCACCACCGTTCATTAGAGGAACAATAGAAAGCATTTTTGCACTTGTACCCAATTCTAATATAGGGAAGAGGTCGGTTAAATAATCACGTAATACATTTCCTGAAACAGAAATGGTGTCTTTGCCATCTTTTACTCGTTCTAAAGTGAATTTTGTAGCATCTAACGGAGCCAATATTTGAATGTCAAGTCCAGTTGTGTCATGATTTGGTAAATACTGATTTATTTTTTTAATAATCTCTGCATCGTGAGCTCTATTTTTATCCAACCAAAAAACAGTGGGATTACCAGTTGCTCTTGCTCTATTCACAGCGAGTTTAATCCAATCTTGAATGGGTAAATCTTTAGCTTGACACATTCTCCAGATATCACCTTTTTCAACAGTGTGTTCTAATAATACATTTCCAGAATTATCTACAACTTGAACTGTACCGTTATTTTCTATTTCAAAAGTTTTGTCATGTGAACCATATTCTTCAGCTTTTTGAGCCATTAAGCCAACATTTGAAACACTACCCATAGTAACAGGGTCAAAAGCTCCGTTTGATTTACAGAAGTCTATTGTGGCTGTATAAATGCCGGCATAAGAACTATCAGGAATGATTGCTTTAGTGTCTTGTTGTTCACCTTTAGCATTCCACATTTGACCAGATGTACGTATCATTGCAGGCATAGACGCATCTATAATCACATCGCTAGGTACATGAAGGTTTGTGATGCCTTTGTCAGAATTAACCATAGCAACTCCAGGTCTATTTTCGAAAATATTTTTGATATCTTTTTCTATGATTTCTCTTTCAGTTTTTGGTAATTCTTGTAGGTTACTCAATAGGTTTCCAAATCCATTATTTACATCTACACCAATTTTTTCAAAGGTAGCTTCGTGTTTTGCAAAAAGGGCTGAAAAAAATATTTTAACAGCATGACCAAAAATGATAGGGTCAGAAACCTTCATCATAGTGGCTTTTAAATGTAAAGAAAAAAGGACACCTTGTTCTTTTGCATCTGTAATTTGTTCTTCAAAAAAGGATACTAATGCTTTTTTTTGCATTATTGTAGCGTCAATGATTTCACCTTCTAATAAATCAAAACTATCTTTTAATAAAGTTGTATTGCCTTGTTGATCAGTATGGATGATTTTTATGCTTGTGGGTTTGGCTAAGGTTATTGATTTTTCATTGTGAAAAAAATCACCTTCTGTCATGGTTGCTACATGAGTTTTTGATGTAGATGACCAAGCACCCATGGTGTGTGGATTTTTACGAGCATAATTTTTTACTGCCTTCGGGGCTCTTCTATCAGAGTTCCCTTCACGTAACACAGGATTCACAGCAGATCCCTTAGCTTTATTGTAGCGTTTTTGTAAGGTTATTTCTTCATCAGTTTCAGGATCTTCTGGGTAATCTGGAATTGGAAAGCCATAATTATGTAATTCTTTTATGGCAGCTTTAAGCTGAGGTACAGAAGCACTAATGTTTGGTAATTTGATAATGTTAGCTTCTGGTTTTTGAACCAATTCACCAAGCTCAGCTAATGCATTTGGCACCTTTTGATTTTCATTTAAAAAATCAGGAAAAGTAGCTAAAATTCTTGCGGCTAAAGAAATGTCTTTGGTTTCAATCTGAATTTCTGATGATTTTGTAAAAGCTTTGACTATAGGTAAGAAAGAGGAGGTCGCTAATGCAGGAGCTTCATCTGTTATTGTGTAAATTATGGATGCTGATTTTGACATGTTTTATTTAATTATTTGTACAACGTGTAAATTTATTAAAGTAGAACAAAGTTACTAATAAATGCGGGAATTTTATGAGATAATTTACCAAACAAAAAGCACCTTATTTTTAAGGTGCTTTTATCAATTGTTCTTTATACTATTTTATCATTTAAGAATTGTGTGCTTAACACTGCTTTAGATAAGATTAAAGAACAAATAACTAACGATATTTACCGTTGTTATTTAGAATCTAGAACTCATAGTATAATTTCAAAAAAAACAAAAAGGGAGTAATGTTAATTTTGAATTTAGATTCGATATGATAAAACTACGATTATTAGTAGTTTAGTATAGAATTGTTAAAGTAAGTTTTTTAACAGGCTACTAACAAAGGTTATTAACAATTGTTAATAAAATGACTGTATGTTGTTGGTGTGGGAATATTCTTCTAATATATTCATATTTTTAGATACAAATATTGCAATGTTTTTATTACCATAAAAAGAAAACCCCAATTAAGATGTTTTTTAATTGGGGTTTTCAGAAAACAGTAAAGTTTTATTCTTTTACTGGCGGATATTTAGCCAATATTTCAGTAACAAATTCTTTTATTCTTTCTTCTTTTTTTGAAATATTTCTAGATGATGCTAATGCACCTGTTCCCATACCTTGCCAAGCCAATTCTTTTTTATTGGCATCAATCAAGTCGATAAATAAAGTACCTTCTGTAGATCGACTGACATTATTATATGCACCGTAATTAAAACCCATTCCATAGCTTGAAAATCCGCCATAATACCAAGGGTACCACCCGAGATAATTGTTATTATACACATTTATTTTTTCTCTTGATTTTGTGAAAATATTTACCAAGACATCTGGGTTTTTAGATTTTGTAAAACCTTTAGCTAATAAATTTGATTCAATGGCACGTAATATTCTACGTTTGTCTAAATCGGAAATATCAACTTTATCAATACCTTTTTTGTAAAAGGCAAATGTTTTGTATTGGTTAAAATCAACTTCTTTGTCATAGTCTGAAGAGACTCTAACCGAAGCACATGAAGATACTATAAAAAGTATCACTAACGGAAGTAATTTAATTAATTTCATTTTTGAGTAGATTTGTTATTCAATGAATAATTATCAATAATCATGCCGAAAACATCTGAAAATTTTCTTATATAAGTACGGTCTTTTATTTTGCTGTGTTTGTTCTTTTACTATATCCATATGGGCAATGTCTACAACCAGCTTCACAACAATAGCCTCTTTTTAAATGGTATTTTTCAGTAAAAACTTTATATCCTTCTTTACTTAGGTAAAAATCTTCAGGTTCTAATGCAGG
>JAJRPL010000225.1 GCA_024280815.1 Bacteroidota bacterium | reverse complement strand
ATATCATAAATTAGGTAAAATACCACCTAAAAGACATACCGTTTTTAAGAGTGACAAGGGTGATTTTTATTACGAAGAACTATTCGGAACTATTGGTTTTGATGGAATGTCATCATTATTATATCATACACACAGACCAACGCAAGTGAAAGAAGTGTTAAAATCGTATGATGTGTCTCCTAAAATTGCTGTAGAAAAAAACATGAAATCCATTAGTTTAAATGGCTTTAATATTCCTGCAATAGACGATTTTTTAGAAAGCAGAAAAACTGTATTGACAAATAGTGATTGTCATATTGTTTTAGCTGCTCCTAAGAAATCTTTACGAGATTATTTTTATAAAAATACAGATGCTGATGAGGTTTTATTTATCCATAAAGGAACAGGAAAATTAAGAACTTTTTTAGGGAATATTGACTTTGAATATGGTGATTATTTGGTGATACCTCGTGGAATGATTTATCAAATTGATTTTGACCAAGAAGACAATCGTCTGTTTATTGTAGAGTCAAAAAGCCCTGTGTACACACCAAAAAGGTATCGGAATTATTTCGGACAGCATTTAGAACATTCGCCATTTTGCGAACGAGATATGCATCCACCAAGTGAATTAGAAACATTTACTGATAAAGGGGACTTTATTGTAAAAGTTAAAAAACAGGATATGATACATGAATATGTATATGCCTATCATCCGTTTAGTGTTGTAGGGTGGGATGGCTATAACTATCCTTATAAATTTTCTATTCATGATTTTGAACCCATTACAGGTAGAGTACATATGCCACCACCAATTCATCAAACATTTGAAACCGACACTTTTGTAATCTGCTCTTTTGTACCAAGGTTATATGATTACCATCCGAAAGCAATTCCAGCACCTTATAATCACAGTAATATTGATTCTGATGAGGTCTTGTATTATGTTGATGGTGATTTTATGAGTAGAAATAATATTAAGAAAGGACAAATAACCTTGCATCCGGCAGGGATCCCACATGGGCCACATCCAGGAGCAATGGAACGTAGTATTGGTAAGGTTGAAACAGCTGAATTGGCTGTAATGGTTGATACTTTCAAACCTTTAATGATTACTGAGGAAGCGGTAAAGATTGATGCAGGAGATTATTATCAATCTTGGTTAGAATAATATCTTAAAAAATAGAATTATGAGTACTGAAATAAAAAAATTAAAAGATTTACAAAATACAGAATACGGATTAAAAAAAATATTTGACGATGCTGAAGATTTTCTACCGTTATTAGGCACAGATTATGTAGAGTTATATGTTGGTAATGCAAAACAATCTGCACATTTTTATAAAACAGCCTTTGGATTTCAATCTGAAGCTTTTTCAGGTTTAGAAACAGGTGTGAAAGACAAGGTTTCTTATGTATTAAAACAAGGTAAAATCCGATTAGTTTTAACTACATCATTAGTAGAAGGAGGAGTAATAAATGAACATGTTAATAAACATGGTGATGGTGTAAAAGTTGTTGCTCTATGGGTAGATGATGCTACAAAAGCATTTGAAGAAACTACCAAAAGAGGTGCAAAGCCTTTTATGAAACCAACTAAAGAAGAAGATGAAAACGGATATGTAATTCGTTCTGGAATATATACTTATGGTGAGACGGTTCATGTTTTTGTAGAACGCAAAAATTATAATGGATTGTTTTTACCAGGCTATAAAAAATGGGAATCACATTACAATCCAGAGCCCGTTGGTTTGAAGTTTATTGACCATATGGTAGGGAATGTTGGTTGGGGAGAGATGGCTGAATGGTGTGAGTTCTATGCTAAAATAATGGGTTTTGCACAAATAATTTCTTTTACAGACGATGATATTTCTACAGACTATACCGCATTAATGAGTAAAGTGATGTCGAATGGTAATGGAAGAATAAAATTTCCAATCAATGAGCCAGCAAAAGGTAAAAAGAAATCGCAAATTGAAGAATATTTAGATTTTTATAATGGAGCTGGTGTACAGCATATTGCTGTTGCTACTAATGATATTGTTACTACTGTTTCTGCAATGCGTGATAGAGGTGTAGAGTTTTTATATGTGCCAGATAGTTATTATGATGACTTACTTGAGCGTGTTGGTGAAATTGATGAAGATGTTGAGGTCTTAAAAAAGCATGGTGTTTTAATTGATAGAGATGAAGAAGGGTATTTACTACAACTGTTTACGAAACCAGTTGTTGACCGACCTACCATGTTTTTTGAAGTCATACAACGTAAAGGAGCTCAATCTTTTGGGGTTGGTAATTTTAAAGCTTTATTTGAAGCTATTGAAAGAGAACAAGCAAATAGAGGCACTTTGTAATATCAAGTGAGGGTTTCACTTTAAGTGAAACCCTCACTAAATTAATTCTATTTATTTAAAATTCTATTAATAAGTTTCTCTTTAGCAGCTTTATCATCACCACAAAGCCATTGTATCACGTTGTCTTCCCAAATGGCATCGTATTCATTTGCGGTAATAATATTACGTTCTTTAGCTAAATCTAAAATCTTACCAGGGTAAGAAGATTGTGTCTCACTTTCCATTTCTCCTAACGGATATGGGTCATCTAAGCCCATAACTACCTGTTTATAGCCTTGATTTTCTACCAATAATTTTAAAGAACCAGTGTCATGTACTAAGGTGTCGAAAAATATATTCTTATGTCCAACTGCCTTTCTTGGGTGTTGTTGACCTTCAAATAAATCGGGTCT
>JAJRPL010000224.1 GCA_024280815.1 Bacteroidota bacterium | reverse complement strand
TAAACTTGAAGTGATGGCAATAGCTTTTATTCCTTTTACTTTAAGGCTTAGTACTTGATCGTTCATTAAAGCTATTAAGGGTGAAATGACTAAGCATACACCGTCTTTTAGTAATGCGGGTATTTGATAACAGATAGATTTACCACCGCCTGTTGGCAAAAGTACTACGGTGTTTTTATTTTGAAGTATAGAAGTAATAATTTCCTCTTGAGGCTTTTTAAAAGCATCATATTTCCAATATTTTTTTAAAATGGATAGAGGTGATTCCATTATAAAATAGTTAGTTTTTTTAGGATAAAGTCAACTCTACTCTCTATGGTGCCTATTGGCACTTCTATTGTTGTGTAACCTAAATCAGTATAAGCATCTTTTAAGTGTTGGTATAAGTCAACTGCCAGCTCATAACTTTCATGCCTTTCATTGTCTGTGCTATAAATTGCTTTCCAAGGGGGTAATAAAAATATGTGGTTATAAGTGTATTTTTTACTTTTCTCAAGGTATATTTTAGGGTATTTAGTATTGTAATAATTCATGTAGGCATGAATATCTGGCAGGGCTCTATCAAAAAAAACAGATTTAGAATCTAAATTTTTAGCTTCAAGATATTGTTTTTCTCTAGCTTCAAGTAATAACTTACTAAATAACAGGGGGTCTTCTAAAAATAAGTATTCAATTCCGTTTTCTCTTGCTTGTAATGTAATTTTTCTTGATATTTCAGGTATACAGGTGTATTTACGGCGAATGAGTTCGTTTATTAATGTGGTTTTTCCGCTTCCTGGGCCTCCAGTAATTACAATTTTTTGTGACATAAAGGTTCTGTAAATTCTTTTTAACAAAGAAAAAAAATAAATTCTATTAACCTAAATAATATCTGTATTTTTGTCAAAATTTATCATCATAAGATGAATTGGTATTATAATTGTATTCATTCAGATTTTAAATAGAGAATAATAGCATGAGTGATTCAAAAGATTTTTATAAAAATTTAAGAACCAAATTAGAAGAAACAACAGAGTTTCCTACTGAGTATATGTATAAATTTATCATTCCTTCGGATGGTGAATTGCAACAATTAGAAAATATTTTTAGCCATATTGGGGCGGTGATTAAATCAAAAAAATCTAAAACAGGCAAATATATTAGTTTTACCATTTTGGTTAAAATGAGAAGTGCAAAGGCAATTATTGAAAAATATCAAGAAGTATCTAAAATAAAAGGAGTAATATCTTTGTGATATTTTTAACTATCTAATATGAAAATATAAAATATTTTTGGGCGTTCTAAAAAATATTTTCATCAAAATATACATTAAAAAGTTTTTTATGAGTTTTAAGAACCTAATTATTATTTTTTTTCTAGTCATTGGTATTCAAACACAATCCCAATCAAAAAAGAATATCTTATTTACTGTTGTCGACACACCTGTAACTATTGATGAATTTAATCAAGTATTCAATAAAAACAGAGATATAGTTGCTGAAGAGAATAAAAAATCTATTGAAGAATACTTAGAGTTGTATATTAACTATAAGTTGAAATTGAAGCAAGCTTATGCGTTGAAATATGATACAGTTCCTGCCTATAAGAAAGAGCTGAACAGTTATAGAGAACAGTTAATTACACCTTATTTAACAGATAGTAAAATTACGGATGCTCTTGTAAAAGAAGCTTATGAAAGAATGAAAATTGAGATTAATGCCAATCATATATTGGTTGCTGTTTCTGCTAAAGCCTCACCTCAAGATACTTTAAAGGCCTATCAAAAGATTATTGAAGCTAGAATGAAGATTGTGAATGGTGCTCCTTTTGAAGAAATAGCAAAAGAATATTCTGAAGACCCTTCAGCTCAAAAAAACGGAGGTAATCTAGGCTATTTTACAGCTTTTGACATGGTGTATTCTTTTGAAAATGTTGCTTATAAAACTAAGGTAAATGATATTTCTAAGCCTTTTAAAACACGATTTGGATATCATATTGTAAAAGTAAATGATAAAAGAGCCTCAAAAGGTGAAGTTGAAGTCGCCCATATTATGATAAAAGAGAATGCTGAAGATTCTATAGTTTCGAAAACAAAAATTGAAGAGCTATATGCGAAATTAGGGCAAGGTGATAGCTTCAAATTTTTAGCTAAAATGCACTCTGATGATAAAAATTCCGCAATAAATGGAGGGGGTATACCAAAATTTAAGCACAATAGAATGATAAAATCATTTGCTGATGTTGCCTTTTCATTAAAAGCAGAAAATGATATTTCTAAGCCTTTTAAAACACGATTCGGTTGGCATATTGTAAAATTGATAAAAAAGCATCCTATACAAGATTTTGATCAGGTTCAAGAAGAGCTTATCCAGAAAATAGAAAAAAATGAGCGTTCTAAAGCTGCAGGACAGTCTATTGTAAATAAGTTAATGAATGAATATAGTATTACCAAAGATGATAAATTGGCTCAGCTATTCTTAAAAAATGATGTAGATGGAATTCAGCAAAATTTAAAGAGTACAATTTTTACCATAAATGAAGAAAAAACTTCATTAGAAGATTTAATGTCTTTTAGTAAGACACATAGTAATAAAAATGTTAATGAAGCTTATAAAGATTTTTTAGAATTTAAAACACTAAATTATTTTAAAGATAATTTAGAGAAAACAGATGCTAATTTCGCATTTACCATGCAAGAATACAGAGATGGCTTGCTATTATTTGATCTTTTACAAGATAAAGTATGGAAACGTGCTGAAAAGGATACTGTTGCTTTAAAAGAATTTTTCAATAAAAATATAGCGAAGTATTCTTGGAAAAAAAGAGGAGATGTAATTATTGCATCTTGTACTAATAAGGACAAAGCCTTACTTGTGAAAAAATATTTAGAAGAAGGGAAAAATATAGATGAAATAAAGAAGTTGGTTAATGAAGGTCCAGTTATTCACGTAATATTTACCAAAAGAATTTTAGAAGAAGGTCATAAAAAGTTACCTGATAATTTTAAATTAAAGAATGTTGGAGTTTCTAATGTGATTAATATTGACACAACCAATTTTGTGATTATAAAAACTATCGAAATTATAAATCCTGAACCTAGAAAGTTTGAAAAAGCAAAAGGGATGGTTATTAATGATTTTCAAGAACATTTAGAAAAAGAGTGGATAAAAGAATTAAGAAAACAATATCCTGTTAAAATCAATAAAAGAGCATTGAAAAAAGTAATCAAACTAAACTTGAAGTAAATTGTATAGAAGGTTTGTATATATCAGTATCTTAGTATTACTTTTTTCATGTAATTCGAATAATGAAGAAAGAAATGCCATTGCTAAAGTTTATGACACTTTTTTGTATGAAGAAGATGTTGCCAAATTATTACCCAAGCAAATTTCTAAAGGTGATAGTATCATTTTTGTTAAAAATTATATTAATAAATGGGCAAAAGAACAATTAATGATTCAAAAAGCTAAAATTAACCTTCAAGAAGAAAAAGAACAGATAAATACTCTTGTCAAGCAATATGAGCAAGATTTATTGATTAATAAATATAAAGAAGCAGTTGTTGCTCAAGAATTAGATACAGTAATTTCAAGAGTAGAGATTGAAAAATTTTATACAGAAAATAAAGAAATCTTTAAATTAAATGAAGCTTTAGTTAAATTTAGACATATTTATTTTAGTAATGACATTATGAATCCGAAAGAAATGATGTCTTTGTTTAAAGATGATGAAAATGCTTCAGATCAAGAATTAATAAAACAAGAGTTACAATTGAAATCATTGAGCTTGAATGATTCCATTTGGATTAAGTATGATGACGTAATTAGAACTGCACCCTATTTAAAATCTATTGATAAAAAGACGTTTTTACAAAAGAAAAAATTTATCAAAAAAAAGGATTCTATTGGAGTGTATTTGGTAAAAATTAAAGATGTATTATTGCGGAATGAAATTGCACCTATAAGTTATGCACTACCAATAATAAAGCAATTAATATTACACAAAAGAAAATTAAAATTATTAAATAAAATTGAAGAAACAATCACCGAAGATGCAATTAAAAATAAAGAATTTCAAATTTACTAAAATGCTAAAAAAATATACTGTACTAACTTTTTTATGTTTTTCTTTTGCCTTGCAAGCTCAAGATTCAATACAATCCAATACTAGAATAAAACTAGATGGAGTAGTAGCTGTAATTGGAAAAAACATTGTGCTTGATTCTGAAGTTGTAGCCTATAAGTTAGAACTTGAACAACAAAGTGAAGGAAAAGTTGAAGTTTCTAATTGTGAAATATTAGAACAAATAATGGATAGGAAATTATTGTCTCACCACGCAATTGTTGATAGTTTGGTCGTTACCGAAGCAGATGTTCAAGGTAGAGTAGAACAAAAAATAGCTTATTTTTTACAACAATTAGGCTCTGAAGAGAAATTATATAGCTTTTACGGATTTAATGATATGGCAGATTTACGAAAAGAATTCATTGAAGTGGAAAAAGAAGCCTTATTAGTTCAAAAAATGCAACAAAAATTAACTGATGACGTTGATGTGACTCCTGAAGAAGTTAGGAGTTATTTTAAAAGTTTAGAAGAGAAAAATAATTTACCAGAAATTGGTGCAGAAATAGAGCTACAGCAAATTGTTTTATATGCTAAACCTTCTAAAGCTGAAAATGAAAGAGTATTAAAACGACTTAATGAAATTAGACAAGAAGTTATTGATGGTGGTAATTTTAAAATGAAAGCCATTTTATATTCTGAAGACCCTGGTGTTGCCCAAAATAGTGGTTTCTATACCATTACTAGAGAAAGCGAATTCGTTACAGAGTTTAAAGAAGCTGCATTTAGTTTAGATGAAGGAGACATATCAGAACCTTTTAAGTCTGATTTTGGATACCATATTTTAATGGTTGAAAAAATAAAAGGAAAACAACGAGATACTAGACATATATTAATGCAGCCTGAAGTGACTCAAGAGCAACAAGATAAAATAAAAGACTCTTTGGTAAAAATTAGAAAAGACATTCTTACCTTGAAAATGTCTTTTAGCGAAGGTGTGAAAAAGTATTCTGGAGAAAAAGAAACAAAAGCGAATAAAGGCTTGTTAATGAATCCTGAGACAAATGATTCAAAATTTGATTTGACAAGAATGGATCCTACCTTGTATGCTAGAGTTAGTGCTTTAAAACAAGG
>JAJRPL010000223.1 GCA_024280815.1 Bacteroidota bacterium | reverse complement strand
CTTGCACCTGTTAGTAAAAGCTTTTTCAATAGTGAAACCTACATGATACAATACCGATGCTCTCTTCATTTACTTCATAGACTAATCTATGTTCATCGGTAATTCTTCTCGACCAAAAACCTCGCAATTCGTGTTTCAATCGCTCTGGCCTTCCTATCCCGTTAAATGGCTCTCTTTGTATATCTTTTATCAATGTATTTATCTTTTTGAGTATCTGTTTATCAGTTCTTTGCCAGTAAAGATAATCATCCCAAGAATTTTCACTCCAAATCAGTCGCATTCGAGCAAATCTTTTTCAATAGTCTTACCGTCACGCAACTGTTTAATAGACTCGCTTAAATATTCTCTATTGTTTTTATTGTTCAAAAGATAGCTTGTCTCTCTCATAGAATTATACTCATCAAATGGTATAACTACTACATTTTCATGACCTTTTCTGTGAATGACAACTTCATCTTTATCAACATACACACTATCAAAAACTGCTTTTAAATTATTTCTTGCTTCCGTTAAACTAACTACTTTCATAAAAATTCCTTACAATATAATGTACATAATTATAGCACAAAAGAGCTTCGTCATTTCAAAATCTCTCTTATATTTGCTAAATATTTATCTATCACTATCTTTTCATCAAACTCTTTTATAATCTTCTCTCTACCTGCTTTGCCCATTGCCTCTCTTTCACTTTCAGATAAATTTATCATCAATTCCATTTTATTGGCTAAATCTTGAGCGTTTTTCACTTCACACAAATATCCATTTATTCCATCATCGACTACTTCTTTGCAACCTACAACATTAGTTGCTATTATTGGCTTTTGCATTGCTGAGGCTTCAAGCAAACTTCTTGGAGTTCCTTCTCTATAAGACGGCAACACAACACAATCAACCTTTGCTATTACATCTTGCACATTATCGGTTGTACCCAAATAAGTCAGTAAGTCTTTATCTATCCAAACTTGTAATTCTTCTTTAGTTATCGCTGTTTTATTTGCAACACCGACTGCACCAAGTATTTGAAACTCTATATCGTTATGTTTTGCTTTTATGATTTTAATAGCATCTATATATTCCAAAATACCTTTATCTTTTAACAGTCTTGCAATGAGTAAAAATTTAAATCTCTTATCATCTTTTTTCTTCATAGGTATAAATTTATCTAAATCTACACCACTTCCAGGCAGTAAGTCTGCTTTACTCTTAGCAACCAAATTCTCTTTTATAAATAAACTTTTATCATCACTGTTTTGAAAAAATACTTTATCATTGTAACCTAATGCTATTTTATATAATAATTTTGCTATTTTTGTTGCAATTGACTGCTTTATAAATATTGTTCCAAGTCCAGTGATATTACTTATAGATTGTATACCCAATATCCCTGCAACAATAGAGCTGTAAATATTAGGCTTTATTGTAAAATTCAAAACCATATCGATATTTTCTTTTTTATATATTTTATATAAAGCAATCATAGTTAGCAAATCATTAACAGGGTTAATACCCTTTGCATCTATTTCAATATCAAAAATATTAAATTCTTCTCCAATGAGTTTGCTATATTTTTTATCATAAGGAGCTACAAATACAACTTCGTAACCATTTTTTTGTAAGCTTCTTGCTAAATTAAGCCTAAAATTATATGCATACCAAGCATTATTTACTACTATTGCTATTTTTTTATTTGAACTCTTTTCTTTCATAATACCTCTTTAAACTGATTCATTATTTTTTCAATTTTGAAATCTTCAAGTCTTTCTAGATGTTTGCTTTTAATCTCTTCTCTGTCAATATGGCTATAAAGATAATATTTTATTCTTTCTACTAAGATTTTCACATCTCCTACAGGATACAAGAGCCCATATTTTCCATCTTTAAGTATCTCTCTTGGTCCACTTTTACAGTCAGAGGAAATTACGGGTAGTCCGCAAGCCATTGCTTCAACTAAAACATTTGGAAAGCCTTCTATTTCAGATGTCATAACAAAAAGATCAGAACGATATAGATAATAAAAAGGATTGGAAACATTGCCCAAGAAGTGTACTTTATGTTTTATATTCAATTGTTTACAATACGCTATAAGATCTTCTTTAAGTATTCCGTCTCCTATAAAAATAAGTTCCAATTCAGTATTTTTGCTCTGAATTTCATTGAATGCATCGATAAGATCTTTATTTCTTTTTAGAGGGATGAGCCTACCGACAGAAATGATATACTGTGTATGCTCTTTAAATTCAAACGTTACATCTTCGCATATATCTTTTTTTATATTGATATATTCTAAATCTACAGGGTTATGGATGACTTTTGTGTCGGTAGTTATATGCATAAGAGATTTTAAATCTTCATCAACACCTTTAGAGTTGGAAATGATCAAATCTGCTTTGTTAAACAAACTTTTTATTAAAAATAGATTTATTTTTCCCAGCAAGCCCTCATTTAAATATCGTGATGTTGTACTTCGAATATTGATAATACTTTTATGTTTAGAACCAAACATTCTGGATAACAAGCTTACATAATTTGGTCTGTATAAAAAGGATAATACTACATCTATTTTCTTTTCTTTTATAATACTGGAGAGTTTGTATGCGATCATAGGTAGCTCAAAAAATTTTCTTATTCCATTTTTTTGACTATGACTCAATATAATAGGTTTTATACTATCTGGTAAATCATAGGCTATCCCATCTTCCATCAATACAAGATAGATATGTATATTTTGGTCTTTTTCCAATTCTTTCAACAATAGAGAGATAACTCTTTCAGCACCACCTTTTTGCAAAGTAGCGCTGAGGATTAAAATATTTTTATTTTTCAAGATGTTTTTTATCCTTTTTTAGAATATCAGATGAATGATAATATTATTTTAATGATATTTCCAACCAATATATCCACTGTATTTCTAAATATAGTCCAAGAGCTATAAATGTCATTTCTCTATAGTATTTTGGTAGATAGTTAATAGAGATGATGATTAGCGGAATTGATAGAGCGACAAATCTCTGTCCGTATAATCCCATAAGAGAGGAGAAAAAAAACAATCCTGTCATAACGATTGCGTAACCAATAATAATACTTTGGTTTTTTGATTTTATGTAATTATTTGAAAAAGTAACTAATATTAAAGATATGATTAACCAAATTAAAGCATATGTCAACGAAGAGGAACCATAGGCGGTGACATTGAATCTACGATCCCCTACTGCTGATAAAATGATAGGTGCAATATATCTAAGAAAAACTGGTATAGCTATTGATAATAGAAATGCAGTGGTATAATAACTTCTTTCATTAAATTTTGAATATAAAAATATCAATAAAACATATATACCTACAAAAAGCAAAGCGGTAGTATGTATTAAAGTGGCACAAACTACTAATAATATAGAAAAAAGTAATACTTTGTTTTTGTATTGAAAAGCAAGAAGTAATAAAGAAAAAGATAATGCTATTCGAGTTTGTCCCATAATGAGATCAATAAACATTGGATTTAAAAAAAAAATAATTGCTAGTATTGGATGTATTCTTTGAAATGTAAAATAAGCATAAATAAAAAGGCTAAAAAATGCTGTTAAATAAAATCCATTTAAATATGAATCCTGATTAAAAATATTTGCAATTGACTGAAGTAAATATTTCCAAACAGGTTCGCTGAAGAAGTAAGATATGCCTCTATGCACACTTTCCTCTCCTCCATTTGCCAAGTATTCTATACGATATATATAATTGTTAATATCTGGGAAAGTATGAAAATCACTCCACCCTATTGTATAAACATAAAAAAAACTAAAAAAGAAGCTTGCCAATAATAAGTAAGTTTTTTTTGTCATCTTAAAACACCTTCATATTCTTTGATGATTTTATTAATGGTATAGCGCTTTTGTGTATATAGTTTTATTTTCTTGCAAACCCATTGATATTTAGAAGATTCATTTATTTTCTCAACTAATCTGTCAACATTCCCACACTTAACCAAAAACCCATTCACTCCATCTTCAATAATCTCAGTAGTCCCCCCTGGACACGCAAATGCTACAACAGGAGTTCCACAAGTATTGGCTTCTAGTACAACATTTGGAAAGCCTTCGTAGTGTGAGGTTAGAAGCAGTAGGTCTGCGTTTTTCATATACTTGTAAGGGTTTGCGTCAAACTTTACAAATGTTACTCGTTTTTCTAATTGTAACTTTTTTACTTGCTGTAGTAATTCATATTTTAATACTCCACTTCCTAAAACCGCTAGATGATACTTTTCGTCTAGTTTATATAAGGCTTCAAAAGCTGCTTTATGGTTTTTTTCATTACTTAATCTTCCAACGATGAGTAGATTAATTTTATTATTGTTAAAATTAAAATCATCTTTTGCTAATTTTTTTATGTTTTCTATATCAACAGGATTATTTATTACTTTAATTTTATTTTCTTTGATTTTATAGTTTTCAATCAAGTCATATTTCATAAAATATGATTGAGAAATAATTAAATCAAAATTATTATAAAACCATTTATATAAAAAATCGAGCAACCCCGTATAATTACTTTGCTGATTGTTAACAGAAACGATACTGGATTCCCTCGCAATAAACTTGATTTTTTTTGAAAAAAATGGTTTTAGCATTGAAATAAGAACATTTAAATGTCCAAGTGTTGAAAAAACAATATTTGGGTTCTCAGACTTTATAATATTTATGATTTTTAAAATTGCATAGCGTGTTCTTTTAGCCTTTAGATCTACAATCTGAACATCTTTCGGAATATCATCTAAGTATTTTCCCTCTTTTTGAAGTAGTGCAAGAGTAATAGTGAACTTTTTTCTATCCAAATGCTTTACTATAGTAGAGATTACTCTTTCACTTCCTCCTCCTCGCATAGAAGGGACTATAAATAAGATGCTTTTTTTTCTCATTTTTTTTGATCTTTTATATACATTAACAAACCAATAGTTAATGTAATAGGCAACAAAAACTTATTTTGAATCTTTATACAATCTATAAACATTTCTTTTTTGTATAATGAAAATCTAATGCAATTGATCATAGACTTCAGTCTAAACCTTAATGGTATTGGTAAATTAAACTCTTGAATATATGTATACAAAACTCCTTTTGGATTTTTAACTCTTAATGAAACTGTATCTGATGATAATGAATCATTGTTGATTTCATAAATTCTCAAAGGTTCATTTATGTATCTCGTCTTATATTCTTTTGATATTTTAAACCAAACACTAGATTCTGCAATAAAGTTTTCACCAGTAAACTCTTTAAAAGGAAATTTTTTTAAAACTTCAGTTCTTTGAAAGCCCCATTTTTCGCCTTTTATATTATAAACAAAATTAGTTTCAAATGAGTTAGAATCAAAAATATCTTTTGGATACTTATTTCCAATTACATTACCTTGTGTGTCGATACACAATCCTGTAACTGCTGAATATTTTTCCTTTTCTTGCTCTGGTATTAAATCCCAATAATATTTTAATTTTTCAAGTGCATTAGACACAAATCTATCATCACTATCAGCGGTCAAAAAAAACTTTCCTTTCGCTTCTTTAACTGCTCTGTTGAAGGCTCTGTGTTTACCGCCATTGTCTTGATAAATATATCGTATGGGAAAACTAGCTTTTTGCTTAAACTCTTCTATAATTTCATTTGTATTATCAATACTGCCATCATCAACAATAAGCCATTCAAAATTTCTAAAAGTTTGCTGTTCTAAACTCTCAAAAACTCTATGAATCAAGTTTGCTCTGTTGTAAGTAGGTGTAAAAACCGTAAATTCATATTTTTTATTGCTCATACTAATCCTTTTTCATCCATCGTTCATGCCACATTATATACATCAAAATGAACCATAATCTTCTTGCATTTACATTAATTCCTTTAAGGTACTCATCTCTTTGTTTTATGACTTCTACTGAATTCAAACCTGCCCTATCAAGTTTATCCTCTTGAAAGTACTCACAAAAGTACTCCCTTAACTCATCTCTAAACCACTCACTGATTGGCACTCCAAATCCCATTTTTGGTCTGTCCATCATCTCTTTTGGAATATATTTATGCACTATATCTTTTAAAATAATTTTTGTTTGGTTTTCATCCATTTTAAAACTTGATGGAAGTTGTGCTGCATACTCTATGATTCTATAGTCTAAAAATGGTTCTCTTCCCTCAAGTGAAACAGACATCGTCGCTCTATCTACTTTTGTTAAAATGTCATCAGGCAAATAGGTTTGATAATCTATAGCAAACATTCTGTTGAGTTCATCATTCGTATTGTTTAATGCTTTGTTTGTGTCAAAATAGGTCTTTTTATCGCTATATTTTTCTTTAAAAAGCTTATCTATTTCATGGCTTGTAAACATATGGCTAGTGTATTTCATGGCAGCAACTGAACTGCTTGATTTTAATATCTCTGCTACTTTTTTAAACCTACTTTCAATATTGTAACTATTTTTTAAACCTGGAATTTTACTAGGATTTATAGTATTAAACAGAAAGCTTAATCCACTATGAGAAAACTTTGGAAATTTTGAAAAGAAATTATAGTATTTTAGTGAAGTTTTATACTTTCCATAACCACCAAATATCTCATCACCTGCATCTGCACTCAAAGCAACTGTTACATCTTGTTTTGCTAATTTACTTACAAGAATGGTAGGTATAGCAGAGCTATCTCCAAACGGTTCATCATATATCTCTGCGAGTGTCGGAAGAATTTCAAGCGCCTCTTTTTGTGTGCAGTAGTACTCTGTATGCTCCGTACCTAAATGCTCAGCTACTTTTTTGCATGATGAGCCTCATTGTAACCCTCTTCATGAAAGCCTATAGTAAAAGTTTTTATCTTTTGTGTAGAGTTTTTTTGTAAAATAGCTGCAACTGCAGAACTATCATAACCACCACTCAAAAACACACCTACCGGAACATCAGAAACCATTCTGTACTTAAAAGAAGATATAAGTAACTCTTCTACTTCATCCATAGCATCATTATAGTCAATCTTTTTCTTTGGTAAGTTGTAAAAATCCTTCACATCCCAGTATTTTTTTAAAGAAGTCTTTTGAGACTTTAAATCAAGTTCTAAATAATGCCCAGCTAATAACTTTTGAGTATTTTTAAATATACTATAAGGCTGTGGTATATAACCATAATGAAAAAATTGTGCTAGTGCATCAAAATCAACTTCTTTTTTAAAGCCAATATGCTCATGAAAAGACTTCAACTCACTAGAAAACAAAAATAAACCATCTTTTTCATAAAAGTAGAGTGGTTTAATCCCTGTTCTATCGCGAATAAGAGTAAGTTTCTCTTTTTCTTTATCATAAATAGCGATAGCAAACATCCCATTAAACCTATCTACTGCTTTTATACCCCACTCACTATAAGCCTTTAGTATCACTTCGGTATCACTATCTGACTCAAAACTATAGTCTAGTTTTTCAAGTTCAGCTCTTATCTCTTTAAAGTTATAGACTTCGCCATTGTAAACTATCTCCAGCTCTTCAAAATCCATAGGCTGATGCCCATGGATAGAAAGGTCTAAGATAGAGAGTCGCCTATGCCCTAAACCAACATGAGCATCTTTAGTTTCATAAAAACTGTACCCACTATCATCTGGACCTCTATGATGTAGAACATCGGTCATTTTTTCTAAAATATGCTTGTTTGATTTTTTTGTGAAATCACAGAATCCTGCTATTCCACACATTATAATTTTACCCCAAGTAACAATAAAATATTTCTATATATTCTAGGTTCCAAAGGATTATATTTAAAAGCCTCTATTGTATATTGAAACACTTTTCTTTTATTACCGTAATAATAATATGCATGTGCCAAAACAGACAACAAAAAGCTATATTTCTTTCTATTTTTCATGACATACTCCTTATTCTCTTCAAAAAAAATATTTAAACCATTTATAGCATTCTCTGCTTTTGCATATGTCATTACTTTAAATCTCGTTAAACTTTCATTGTCTGTAAAATATTTTCGTACCACTTTACTGATGTGTAAAAATAAATATTTTTTACTTAATCTAAGATATATAAGACTCTCTGAACCATTTTTTACTTTTTCTTCATAATAAAACTCTTTATTCCTGACAAGATTTGAACTAACACAGTGGACCCATTCACCTTTCACTGATTCTGAACTAATCATATCACTATATCCCACTTCTAAAATATCAGATTGTAGAAATGAACAAGAGTTGCCTTTCTCGTCAACTACTGAAAAGCTATAAATTTTATAATCTGGATATTTACTAATATTAATTAGCATAGTCTCTAAAGCATCTTTGAAAAAAGTGTCATCACTATCTAAAAAAGTAACAAAATCACTATATTTTGAAATATTATTAAGCCCAAAATTTCTAGCTTTATTGACACCCATATTTGTATCTAGTTTTATATATTTTATTTTTTCTGATAAATATTGTTTTACAATATTTTCAGTTTCATCTGTTGAACCATCATCAATAATAATCATCTCATAATTTTCATATGTCTGATTTATTACAGACTCAAGTGCCCTTTTTATTGTTTTTTCGCTATTGTATGTTGGTGTAATAATACTAAATTTCAAAATTTTTCCTTACAAAACTTTTATAATTTAAATATGCTAATATTAAGTTACTAAATTGAGCAAAAATTAATATATACAAAAACCAATAATATGTTAAACCAAAAAGCTTAAATATTAAATATCCTATAAACATAATTACAAAAAACAAAATATTTAAAAATAGTCCATAATTAAAGTTTTTTACTATATTAATAAGTCTTGCAAAAGGGCTCTCAATAACAACGACCAACGCAAATATGATTATAATTGAAAATAAATTCTGAATCATTAAAATATCACTTTCGCTAAATTTACTACCAAAAAAAGCTCCTAGTATATAAGGTAATAATAGATATATAGTACTTGCTGATACAGCAAAGAGTGTTAATGTTTGCATCAATACTCTTTTAATACTTTCTTGTAATTTATGATATTCTTTATTTGCCACAAAATAGTTTGCTTTAGTAACATAAATATTAACAATGGGAGCATTCACTACTTGAAGAATAATACCCGAAAACTTATTAGCATAATTATATAAACTATAAGTTCCAGCACTAAAATTCGTAAAAACAGTAGCCATAATAATATCTTTCGAACCATAGAATAGTGAACCAAGTTTTATTTTAAAAGAGTTTCTATAAATTTTATTGAAATTTCTGTCATAAAATTTTAAATGATATTTTATACCAACTTTTTTAAAAATCAAATAGAATTGCCAAATATTAGCTAGCAAGGTAGCAAAAACAATAGTATATGCTAAATAAATAAGTTTGTTTGTTTCCAGTGCTGTTAAAAATAAAGCCAAATATACAAAAATATCTACAAAATAATATGAAGCATAAAAATGTTCTAAATTTAAAATTATTTTATTGATATAGAGTATATTTTGAAAAATAATATACAATATAAAAATATCTAAAAAATCCTTCTGCTTATCTGAAAGAATTATAAAACTGTTCGTTACCACAAAATATATTCCAATTACAACAATAGAAAGGATAATAATATCGTTTAATAATATACTGTATAAGAGATTAGATTTAACTTTATTTTTCAACCTTAAATTTATATAATATGGACTCATCGCTTCCCATACAGCCTGAACGAAATATCCCAAATATGATACTATTACCATAGATAAAAAGTATATATCTGTTTCACTTCCAGCACCATACTTTCTACCCAAAAATAAAATGAATAAAAAACCAAGAAACACACTTATTAATGACAGGATGTTATAGTGTAAATTCAAATTCAAAAATTTATTTATAATTGTTCTTAACAAACTTAAAGCTTTCCATCACTATCATTTAATATGGATTTAATATCATAAACAACTTGCTTATCAATACCTATCTTCATGTTTTTATACTCATCATGAGCAACAGCTAAAACAACTGCCTCATACTTATCTATCTTGGCTTCTTTAATTAAATCAAGATTATACTCACGTTTTACTTCCTCTGTGTCTGCCCAGTAGTCTGTTACAGTTATGTCACAGCCATACTCTTGAAGTTCTCTTATGACATCTATGACTCTTGAGTTTCTAATGTCTGGGCAGTTCTCTTTGAAAGTTATCCCCATTACGAGTATTTTAGCACCTTCTATTTTATGACCTTTTTTTATCATAAGTTTTATGACTTGAGAAGCTACATATATTCCCATGTTGTCATTGAGTCTTCTTCCTGCTAGGATTATCTCTGGGTTATAACCTACTTCTTGTGCTTTATGAGTTAAGTAGTAAGGATCCACACCTATACAGTGACCACCTACAAGTCCAGGGCGAAATGGTAAAAAGTTCCATTTAGTTCCAGCAGCTTCTAATACTGCAGTTGTATCTATACCTAAACGGTTAAATATCATACTAAGTTCATTTACAAATGCTATGTTTATATCTCTTTGACTATTTTCTATAACTTTAGCTGCTTCTGCTACTTTTATAGTTGGCGCTAAGTGTGTCCCTACTGTGATGATGCTTGCATAAAGTTCATCTACTTTTTTACCTATTTCAGGGGTTGAACCAGAAGTAACTTTTAAGATTTTTGTAACTGTGTGTTCTTTGTCACCTGGGTTTATTCGTTCAGGGGAATAGCCACAGTAGAACCCTTCGCTTAATTGAGAATTGAGAATTGAGAATTGAGAATTATTTAATTCATGTCTCTTTTTTTCTTTTTCTATGGTTTCAGTTGAGATGTACTTTAATCCGCTGAATTTTTCAAGTACCGGTACACACTCTTCTTCTGTAGCTCCTGGATAAACAGTCGATTCATAGATAACTATGTCATCTTTTTTTAGCACTTTTCCTATGCTCTCACTAGCTTTAAGCAGTGGTGTTAAATCTGGTTTTTTATGTTTATCTATAGGGGTTGGAACTGTTACTATGTAAATGTTGCAATCAGCTATATCTTCTAACTTATTTGTAAACTCCATACCATTTGCGATAGCCTCTTTAACCTGTTTTTCACTAAGCTCAAGTGTTCTATCTATCCCACTTCTTAGCTCATTAATTCTCCACTGTGCTATATCAAAACCTACCACTTTATATTTACTACTAAATGCATGAGCTAAAGGCAAACCTACATAACCTAAGCCGATGATGGCTAATTTAGAATTTAGAATTGAGAGTTGAGAGTTGAGAGTTGAGAG
>JAJRPL010000222.1 GCA_024280815.1 Bacteroidota bacterium | reverse complement strand
TGCTTGATTGTTTCTGTAAAATAATGTATTTTTAGTCCTCAAAATTGGGTGGTTTAAAAAGTGTTGTTTTGTTTTTAACACATTAAAAATAACGCTTTTACACCTGATTCTGAACTTTTATAGTGAATTTTTCGGGTTAAAGCCATTTAATACCAAGGTTGAAGGTGAATATGAAGTTAAAGTAAAACGTAGAGGTTTAAAAGTTTCTTTAAAAATAAATGGAGAAGTTGGTCATGGTTTAATGAGAAGGTTAGATGTGAGTCCTGAACCAAAAGTAATGTTGCAGGCAGCAATAAAAGAAGCTGCAACCGAAGCAGGTTATACGTATAGTTTAGAAAATGGTGAATTTTGGTTTGAAAAAAAATGAGGAA
Source organism: Bacteroidota bacterium (assembly GCA_024280815.1). GTDB lineage: Bacteria > Bacteroidota > Bacteroidia > Flavobacteriales > Flavobacteriaceae > Aureibaculum. Next base: position 37,744 of record JAJRPL010000222.1, on the reverse strand, counting down.
CGTTTAGTGTATAAATCGTAGCTTTTTGTGTTGCTTATGCTACAAAAAGCTATGATTTTATACCATAGATCTTCTTAAGATTGCTTTTTGTATAATATCTAAGTCTTTTCTAAATTGCTACAGGTATTTCTTCAAAATTTAAAAAATAGGAAAGTTTAGTACTATGTCTTCCATCTTCAAACGTAACTGTATTTAGACGCCTCTGAAATGCTAATTGTTGGAGGATCAATATAGTTTTCATTACTCCAATTATTTAGAATTCTACAAATTCTTCCGTCATTTAATGGATTTGTTCTCTATTGAATACTAAACAAATTTTATATTTACTCATTAATATAGGCTATCGGTGCACACAATGATTTTAAATTTTCATTAGGTGTTTTTGATGGAATCTCACAGCCAGCACAGACCATTAATGGATTACCTACGGCTATATAAGTAGTACTCATATAGTTTGATATAGTTTCTGGATTACCATCTTTTACTCCGCTAACGGGGTCAATATTACCAGCAAGTATTATTTTATTTCCTAGAATTTCTCTTGCTTCTTGCATATCTACCATATGATCAACATCTAAAATATCTATTCCTAAGGTAGCAATGCCAGGTAACAAGTGAGTAATGTTTCCGCAAATATGTAAGCGTACATAACCTCCTTCTTTTTTGATAGCATCTACCAATCTTTTTTCACGTGGCAAAATCAATTCTTCATATACATCTGGTGATACTTGACTACAAACTGCATCGCCAATACCAATAGTGTCTGCCCCTTCTTTTAGCTGAGCTAATGCAAATTCAATAGCTGTATCAGTCACTTTATCCATTAATTCTTCCATAAAATTAGAATCTAACATGACATCCATATAAAATTCTGTTAAGCCATAAACATCAGCAGCTTCGGCAGCAGGTCCTTCTACCCAGCCCATTATTGAAAACTTTCCATAGGCTTTTTCTTTGTATAGTTGGATAGCTTTCATTCTATCAAACATCCGTTCAGATGAGTACGGGTCGGGCTTTTTTAATGTACTTAAATCTTTGTTTTTTAATGGTAAAGTAACACATCTTGGCACACCATTTTCTACATATTCTATTTCTGCACCAAAACCCTGAGTTTCGCGATAAGGGTCTGAAATTGCACTTAATTGATCAAAACCAAAATCTTCTGCACAACGTATATTTGCTTCAACAAGCACATTATAATCAGAAGCAAATTTTCCATAATTGGAATCGATATATTCTGCAGCAAATTGCATTACTATTGGTATTCTTGCCAAATGATCAACTGGTTCTCCTTTAATGGTTTTAAGATATCTTTCTAAACTGTTCATTTTTAATATTTTTTTTAGTGGTTATTTAAATCTGTTTATTCAAGAGTTGTAATCATCAACATAAACCAACCTGCATGAGGTATCCATTGTTCTGTCCATCGCCAGTTCATTGCTAAATCGCTTTTAAACTCCTCAGGTAAAAAAGCAATATCAGATTCATCTTTCACTCCTGACGTTATTCCATTGGCAATTCCTCCAAGGTAATTTCTATTGTATTGATTGATATGTTTCGGGTTATTACGACCTAAACCTTCTAGCATACTCATATCATAAGGATTTAACCCTAATATCCAATTGATTTGATTTTGCACATAGGCTTGTGTTTGTTGTTTCTGCTCAGGTAACATATAGGGTTTTGCGATATTAAATGCCGCTGCTAGTGATGCAATTCTTGCATTCTCACCTTGATACCAATACCCAGTTTCATTTTGATGTGGCATAAAAAATGTTGATTTTTTAGTATCTTCATCAGTTGCTTTTACATATTGTCTCGGATAACCAAACGGATTATGAACTTCATTGGTGATTGTAAGCTCAAAAGTTATTGCTCTCTGTATGACAGAAATAGTCTTGTCTCTTAAAAATTTATTTTTTTCTATTTCTAAATAATTACATAATGCGATAATAGGATAGCCTGCTTCAGCAGCATGATAATACGGACGCCTCTCTTCATTAACTCTAACTTCATTTGCATTAAACCAACCCGTATAATTTACATCACCACTTAATCTATAAACTAAATGTAGTGCTCTTTCTTGGGCAAAATCTAAATACTTACTCTTTTTGGTAGCCTTGTACAATTCACATACCGCCATTAAAGCACAATAATCATCAATAATATTTTCTTTACCATCATCACAATACCTTACGTTACCTAAAAATAAATGCTGAAACCCTTTTTCTGCTTTTTCTAGATAAGTTTTAGCACTAAATTCTCCTGAGCCTACAGTACTTAACCTTGCTAATGCAGCAATCGCAATTCCGCCACCTTCACGAAATGCTGCTTGGTAATTCTCTGTTTTTGTTCCTGCTAGTGTTTCGTATGCACAAATTTCTCGTTTGGTATGGTCTCCTGTCCAATTATCAAAAATATTGGTATAAAAATAGCCTTCATCATCTTGCATTCTTACTAAAAAATCTCCGCCATACATCGCTTCTTTTATCAAATCGTTAACTAAGCTAAGATCAGCTCCTTTTCTATTTTGATATTTTTCTGCAGAAACTAATAAATTATATACTACTAAAGGCGTTTGTTGTGGAGTTAGATAATTACTATAGCCTAAATGAGATAAACATTTACCTGCATCTGCAGAGGCGTCATACCAACCTCCATGAACGTCAACTGAATCTTTTCGTGTACCAAAAAAAGGTACCTTTGAATCCCAATCTTTAATTTTTTGTTCAGGATGAGCAGACTGTAAGCCTTTCAATAACAATGGCAATGCTTTTTCAAGAATATTATACTGTTTGATTTCAAAAGTTTCTGATGTAATAATCTTCTTATTAAATTTGGTAGTTATTTTATATTTCCCGGGGGTTATCACTGAACTAAATAGACCTGCAAAGGCTTTACCTGTATGCCAATTATCTACTTTGCCTCCACTATTAAACACACCTTTAAAAACTGTTTTACCTTCTTGATTTACTACATTAAATTTAGTTGGAGTATTTTCAGTAAGGGTTTGAAACACCACTTTCTTTTCTCCAATTTCAGGATAGCTTACATGGTTTATTAATAACTTCCCACGAGTCTCCTTTTCTGTTTTCGGAATACTCGCACAGTTTAAAATGATTGTACTTATAAGTACTAAAACTCCTATTTTAATGCTACACATCTTCATTCTTATTTTTTTTAGCAAAGCGTTTGGCATTAAAAATGCCAAACGCTTTAAGTTTTAATAACCACTAGGATCATCATAGCCACTTACAGCATTTCCACTTACAGCAGAAACAATTGTTTCTGTAGCCGTTGCACCAATTCTAGTAACCCCCCAAGATCTAACTTTCAAGGTATCTTCTAATGTGCGAACACCACCAGCTGCTTTAACTTCTATATGGTCTGCAGTATGTTTACGCATAAGTTTTAAATCGTGTTCTGTAGCTCCTTTGTAATTGTAAGAACCGTCTGGTTGTTTTACCATTCCATATCCTGTAGATGTTTTTACAAAAGCTACATCTATCTTACTACAAATTTCACACAATTTTATTTTGTATTTATCTTCTGGTAAGAAATCGTTTTCAAAAATTACTTTTAAAGCTGCATTGCCTTTTTTACAAACTTGATGAATTTGATTTATTTCATCTTCTACATAAGCCCAGTCTTCACATAATACTTTACCTATATTGACCACCATATCTATTTCTACAGCCCCATCTTTAATAGCTTCTTCTGTTTCAAACACCTTTACTCTTACAGTATTACTACCATGTGGGAAACCAATTACGGTACCCACCATAACATCAGTTCCATTTAATAATTCAACAGCCATTTTTACAGCATAAGGTTTGATACAAACCGATGCAACATTGTATTGTTTTGAAATTTCACAACCATCTTTTAAGATATCATCTGTCATTGTTGGATGTAATAATGAGTGATCAATCATTTTTGCAATTTCTAATTCAGTTACTTTTGTCATTTTTAATTATTTATTAAATTTATTTAGCATCAAAGACTCTACGATGCCTTCCATTATTTTATTTTTTATTGATAATTTTAGGTAAGAATGCTTAAATTTTGTTGTGTCACAAGATTTTTTAGTTATCCATACATTTCCTCCTTTATTATCAGGTTTACAATATCCATCTTCTATTCTAGTCCAATAGTCATCTACTTCACTTCTAACTACATATAGGATAGCTAATTGGTCATAGGTAGCATTGTCTAAAATTTCCCCTTTAAAATTACTCTTTACCCAAGGAGCATTTTTACTAAAATGCATAAAACCAACATATAGAGGTGTTTTTTTATCTATAGTATTAAATACTTCGCCTGTTTTAATATGCTCGCCCAATTCAGCTCCTATAAAGGTTATAGGTGTTTTAATATTTCTAATTACAAATTTAGTTACCCCTTTCATTTCTCCATCAAAATTCCATTCTTTTTTTCCCTTAGGAAAACGCCCACCCATAATAACAAATTCTTTCACTTTTTTTTCTATAAGCTCTTTTCCTGATAAATCTGATATAGAATCTGGCTTAGAATTCAGTAAGTTTTCAATATTCTTTAACGGACCAATAGTTACAATTTTGATACTGGCATCATCACTTTTTACTAATAACTGTCTGTAAAGTAGTGTCGCATCAGCGGCAGTTTTATTATTTAATTTATGTGGAAAATCATCTGTAATGGCTTTACCATAACACCATTCTTGACGGTGAATAGGTACTTTTCTAGAGCCAATAGGAATGTTAGGATGCTTATAAAATCGATTAACTGCATCTATTCCTGCGACAGCATATTGTTCATTAGACCAGCTCATAATTCCAAGCAATTCACATTCGTTTTTATCAATAAAATGATGAAGCATTACTAAAGCTCCTAAATCATCTGCATCGCCACTAAAATCGGTATCAAGAATAAGTTTTGTTTGCGAAAACAAACTTCCACTAACCATAAAGCATAGTATAAAAGCAAAATATTTTATCATTTATTAATATTGTTTTTCATATTTATAATCGCCCCAAGGATATTTAATGGTACGTTTTAGTGGAATATTCATCCCTCTTGTTTTTTCTAACCAATCGTACAATTCACCTGCTAAACTTTTTACTAATTCTTGGTGTTCTGGTTTTTCAATAATATTGTACATTTCGTCTGGATCATTTTCTAAATCATAGAGTTCATTACTATCCCAAATTCCATAATATCTAATGTATTTATATTTATCGGTTCGTACAGCAAAAACTGTTGGGGTCATCGGAAAGTCATATTCCCAAAAATATTCATAAAATATTTTTTTTCTCCAATTCTTAGTATCTCCATTTAACACTCTTATAAAAGAATATCCTGACATATTATCTGGTTTATTAACATTTGCTAACTCTAAAATAGTTGGAGCAATATCAACATTTTGCACCATAGCATTTATGATTTTACCACCTTCAAAAAGTTCAGGACATCGTACCAGCATAGGAACTTTAATAGACTCTTCATAAGCATGACGTTTATCTATTAAACCATGTTCACCCCAGCTAAATCCGTTATCACCCATGTAAATAACTACAGTGTTTTCATCTAAATTATTAGCTTTGAGCCAATCCATCACCGAACCTATACTCTCATCAACTCCCATTAAAGTTTCAGTGTAATCTACTACCATACTGTCTAAATCTGTTTTTTGATGGTACATATAATCAACACCATGCCAGCTATGTCGTTGGTCTTTTACCCACTCAGGCCATTTTAATTTTTTGTATTCATCATTGATTGTTTGTGCAAAGGTTTTTGGTCTAGTAATTTTATTCCCTTTATACATTCCTTTATGACGTTTTGCAGGTTTAAAAGCTGCATGTACAGCTTTATGTGAAAGATAAGCGAAAAAAGGTTTGTTTTTATCTCGTTTTTCTAACCAATCAATGGTATGTTCTGTCAGTAAATCTGTAGTATAAGTAGAATCTTTATAGGTAACTCGGTTGCCATTAATATTAAGTGTTACATCATAATACACACCTTGCCCTGCAAAACTTTCCCAATGATCAAAGCCTGGTTGTTGTTTATCAGAATGATCGCCCATATGCCATTTGCCAAAAAATGCAGTTTGGTATCCTGCTTTTTGTAAATATTCAGGAAAATAAGTAAGATTTCCAGGATCTGGTGCATAATTATCTACAATAGTATGTACATGAGAATATTGCCCAGTTAAGATGGATGCTCTACTTGGCGAACATAATGATGTTGTAACAAAAGCATTTTTCATATAAGCTCCTTCGTTAGCTAGTTTGTCCATGTTTGGCGTTTTCAACCAAGGTACTTTACCTGTAAATCCCATATAATCATAACGATGATCATCAGATAATATAAAAATAACATTGCGTTGTTTTGTTACATTTTGCTCTGGTTGCTTATTTTTAACCTGAGCTTTTGTTGTTGTACATCCGTAAAAAAACAGAGGCAATACTACTAAGAGTAAGATTTTAATTTTCATTTTATTTTTTTTTAAATTATTTTAATTGATATACACGTACATAATCAACAAGCATTTGTTGCGGAAAAATACTGTCATCAATGCCTTTTCGTCCTCCCCAGCCACCACCAACGGCAACATTGAGCTTTAAATGAAATTTCTGGTCAAATGGCCATTCTGCAATTGTTTTATGTTCATTTTTAATACTATTATAGACTTTACCGTCAACTAAAAAATCTATTTTTTCCGGTGTCCATTCCAACCCGTAAACATGATATTCATCAAAAACATTTTCTACTTTAGTCGTTTTTCCTTTTTGGGTTTTTAAGACATGATTATAGGCTTTGGTATGGATGGTGCCGTGTACCACGCCTGGGTCATACCCAACATGCTCCATAATATCAATTTCACCACATTCGGGCCATGGTGTGTCTCCCCAATTTCTGCCCAGCATCCAAAAGGCAGGCCAAGTACCTCGTCCTTTGGGGAGTTTGGCTTTGATTTCAATTTTCGCATATTGCCAATCTATAACACCTCGAGTCGTTAAACTAGCCGAAGTATAATCGGCATATTCAATTTCATCAACATAACTTGGTCTTTCAAAAAACGGAGGTGTATTATTTTTAATCTTCTCTTTACGTGCTTCAATAATTAAAGTTCCGTTTTCTACTCTTACATTATTTAAAGAATCTGTATAGTATTGTTTTTCGTTGGCACGAACAAAACCGAGTTCGTAAGTCCACTTTGACGGATCAGGTTTTCCATTTATATCAAACTCATCTGCCCAAACCAATTGATATTTTTTTATTGTACTATCAGTACTATTCTTTATTGCTTTAGGAGAACAAGAAAATAAAATAGCGAAAGAAATGACTAAACTCAATGTATAAGTTGTTTTCATATTTTTAATATTAATTATTTGCTAATTTGTTTTCGTATCTAAAATAATTGGTCATATGTACTTTCATACTATCAATAATTATTTTATAATTTTTATTATTTATCAAATTCTCAGTATCTAATAAATTTTTTTTATAATCATAAAATTCTGTTGCAAATACATTTTTAGAGTCATATTTCCCTTCTCCATTCTTAAACATTTCTTTAACCCATTCTGTATAACGATAGTGTTCTGTTCTAATAGAATATCCTTCTAGTTTTACACCTTCTTTTGTGGTTCTATGGTACTGTGTCATGGCAAACTCTTTTACTTTTTCTTTTCCATTTTTAAGAATTGGGACTAAACTTTTACCATCTAAATTTTTTGGTTTTTCTATTCCTAGTAAATCACATAAGGTTGGAAAAACATCTACCAATTCAGTTGGTGATTTTGTTTTGTTATTCAATGTGTAACCTGGGGCAGAAATTAATAACGGTGTAGCAGTAGCTTGTTCTAGGTTTGTGAATTTATTCCACATGGCATGATCGCCTAAGTGATACCCATGATCACTCCAAAGCACTACAATGGTATTTTCTCTAAGCCCTAGCTCATCTAGAGCATCTAATAACCTCCCTACTTGATTATCAGCATGTGAAATACAGGCATAATAGCCGTGTTTTAATTCTTTTTGCATGGCAATAGGTAATGGGTCATTTTTAGGGATGGGTGCATAACCACTACGTAACTCCCATGAAGGTTGAAAATGGAAATACGGTATGCTTTTAGGAAATTCTTGCACCTTGGCAATTTTAATAGAATCTCTGTTATACAAATCCCAATATTTTTTGGGAGCTACGAAAGGCAAATGTGGTTTTTTAATCCCAACAGCCAAGAAAAATGGTTTATTGCCTTTAGCCATTGTGTCTAATAATTTTATACCTTCATCTACAATTTTTGCATCTAAAAATTCTGATTCTGGTTGGTCTGGAGCTTCAAAAGGCACATTTTTAACACCTGTATTTACTCCTGAAAAACGATCAATTTCTGTATGTTCTAACCATCTAGTTCCTTTTGGTTTTACAAACGGAATGCTCCATGAGAGACTATCTCTTTTATCATCTACTGTACTTCCATCAAATACTTTACCACTCCCACCAGTTTCATAACCAAACTTTCTTAAATGTTCTGGTATAGATACCATTGACGGATTTGCTTCACGAACTTGTGTAAACAGCTCCCATATCTTACCATTATCAGGTCGTAAACCTGAAAGAATACTCGCTCTAGACGGACCACATAAGGCTTGTTGACAATGATTATTGACAAATGCCGTACCTTGGCTTGCCAATTTATCTATCTGAGGTGTTTTTATTTGTGCATTACCATAATAACCAATAGTTGTATTTAGATCATCTACAGAGATAAATAGAATATTTGGTTTTTTGTTCTTTTCAATTGCATCTATAATAGCCTTATTATCTACTTTAGTTTTTTTACAGCTAAAGAATATATTACTTAATAGGATAAATACTAAAAATGAATAAAGATGTAAGTCTCTTATAAAAGCAGGAATTACATTAGTTCTATATTTGTTACCCTGTTTCATGATTAATCTTTATTTTTTAACAATTCTCCTACTTTAAGAAGTATTTCAACACTTTCTTTGGGTATATTTCCATTGCCATCAGGTCCAATATTTAATAAAAGGTTTCCTCCTTTTTTATTAATATCCATCAGTTTATCATAAACATCGGTCGCTTTTTTCCAATCAGTATCATTATTTTTAAATCCCCAAGTATTGTTTAATGTATAACAGGCTTCCCAATAATAGTTTGGTATAACATCTGGATGTTCTTGTTCTGGTGTACCAAAATCTTTTTTAAATATTTCTCTTTTAGCAACTCTATTGTTTATAATAATAGATGGTTTTAATTCACGGATATAGTTATACAATTCGATTCCTGTTTTAGTATCCCACCATGCAACCCAGTCGCCATCAAACCATAATAAATCTGTGTCATAATTAACGATTAGCTCTTTTATCTGGTTTTTCATATAAGTTATATATTCTTCTTTTCTTTCAGGTTTCATACGAATATTACCCCAACGACTCCAACCATCTTTACCTTCAGTGTTTCGTTCTTGAGATGAATGATGCCAATCAATAATACTATAGTAAGTTCCAAATTTAATATTATACTTACGACAGGCAGCACTTAATTCTGCCAAAATATCTCTTTTGAAAGGTGTGTTTGCTATGTCAAATGTAGTATACTTACTATCCCATAAACAGAAGCCTTCATGGTGTTTTGTTGTGATTACAAGGTATTTCATTCCTGCTTTTTTAGCTATTTTAACAATATAATCAGCATCAAAATTTTCAGGATTAAAAGAGTCTGTTAAAAAAGCATATTCTGTAGTAGAAATATCTGCATTTGCCTGTATCCATTCTGCATAATCATTTTTAATTATCTCTCCTTTCCAAACTCCACCGAGTTGACTATAGAGTCCGAAATGAATAAACATTCCATAGTTGGCATTCTGAAACCATTTCATTCGAGAATCAAATGCTTCTTTTGATTCGTTGACTAGGCTCTTTTCTTGAGCATTTAACAAACTACAAGTTATTATAAAAAAAGCTAAAATGGATACTGTTTTTTTCATTTTAAATAGTTTTACCTCACCAGCAACGCTTCTAATTCTTCTAAAGACTTCCCTTTGGTTTCTGGAACTTTCCATACTATAAATAGGAAACCTAAAGCAGCAAAAATTCCAAAAATTAAAAAGGTCATCGTATTTCCTAAATTGGCTAATTCCCAAGGGAAAATAAATTGTATTGCAAAGCTAATGGCTGAACTGATTAATCCTACAAATGAAATGGCAATACCTCTAATTCTATTGGGGAATAATTCAGAAAACATGACCCACATAATGGGTCCGATAGATACTGCAAAGGCAGCTACAAAACCCAATATGCCCAATAGTATAAGTATTGAATTTATAGAGACTGCTACTGTTATCAAGCCAGATTCATGCTCATTAAAAGTGTTTTCTCCCAACACTTTTATTAAAGCAACTTTGTAGGTTAATTCATCATCAAAGGTTTGACCAATAAGGGGGTCTAATTGTGATTGATTAATTTCAGTTGGAAGTCCTTTTACATCGTCTTTAGACAACGAATAAGTGGCCGAATTAAATCCATAGGCTAAAACAAACAAAGAAATAGCCATAAAAGCCATTCCGAAAATGAGTAAAGGTTTTCTTCCTAATTTATCAATTAATAGAATGGCAATAATTGTAAAAATTAAATTTGTAAGCCCTACAAGAATTGCCTGAATGAATGAGGCATCTGTTCCAATACCTGATTGTTCAAAAATCATGGGTGCATAGAATAAAACAGCATTCATCCCTGTAATTTGCTGTAGGATAGCCAGTCCGATTCCGATAGTTAATACTAATTTCATAGCTGGCTTAAATAATTCTTTTATAGATACTTTCTCTTTCTTTATATCACCTGTTACACTCTCATGAACTGCTTTTAGTTGTTGTTTTGCATCTTCCTCAGTTGTTACCTTTTTCATAATTTCTAATGCTTTTTCCTCTTTGCCATTCATTGCCAGCCATCTTGGACTTTCAGGAACAATAAATAAGGCCACATAATAAAAAATTGCAGGTAGTATTTCTAGCCCTAACATCCAACGCCAGTTCCATTGTCCTAATTTTAATGATTGGACCCAATTAGCATCTGACTGTCCTAGTTGTAGAATAAGGTAGTTTGTAAAAAATGCTACAGAAATGCCGAGCACAATGTTCAACTGATTAAAAGATACCATCTGACCTCTCATTTTTGCAGGAGAAATTTCTGCAATATAAAGAGGTGCTAATATTAAAGATGCTCCAACACCAAACCCACCAAGCATTCGTGCAATTATAAAAATTATAAAATTTGGAGCTAAAGCTGAGCCAATAGCAGATATAGCAAAAATAATGGCAGTATATTTAAGCAAACGTTTTCTACCATATTTATCACTCAAAGGGCCTGCCGTCATCATAGCCAAGGTAGCTGTAAGACTCAAAGAACTCACTGCCCATCCTAACTCTAGCTTAGTCAATTGAAATTCAGGCTCAATAAACTTGACAACCCCAGATATTACAGAAGCATCAAAACCCATCAAAAAACCTCCCATAGCTACAATTATAGCTACCTTAATAGTGAAACGTTTTTCTTTGGTCATTTTGATTAATCTTAGTTGGGTTAAATCGCTGCTTTTTTATCCTCTAGCAGTTCCTTTTTCTTAAATTGATATACTAATGGCCATGAATGGATATGTGCACAATAGGTTGGAAACTTCATATACATACTCCCATTATTACTTACTAAACCAGGATGTTTTGCCAAATTCGAATTTACACAATCACCTCCTGTCCATTGTCCAGGCCAATATTCTGGATAGTTTTTTGCAAAATTAGCAAAACTCATTTTTTCAATGATTGCATCAGCTTTGGCTACATCTACATGTAATAACCCTAAGGCATACATACCTTGTACATACTGCCAAATTCCTCCGTTTTCATGCGTTCCTGCTTCAAAAGTGTCACTTACTTTTGTTTCTGTAGTACGTACACCTAGCACTTCATTTTTGCTCAATCTTTTGGTAACTTCTTCTACAATTTTTAGTCTTTGTTCTAATGGAATTTCATCAATCATCAACGTATACAATTGCGACTCGATATGCATATGTTCATCACCCATAGAAAGTGTCTCATTATAATAAGCTCTTTTGGCAAAATTTCTATTCCCCAAATCTTTTATAAATGCGTTTAATTGTTGTTCTCTATATATACTTATTCTTTCAACCAAAGAATCAATTGCTTCTTTTTCGTTTGTAAATTCAGGATTATTACTCGCCTTCTTTAACTCAACAATCAACTGTTTCAATACCACTATTGCCATAGAAGCATTGTAATGTGATTCTGCTGTTGGGTAATAGATGGTGATGGGTTGTTCATTCCATATTTGATCGTTCCAATCAGCATTTAGCATTTTTACTAATCCATGTGGTCCAACTCCAATTTCATCGTTTAAATAATCAAAAGCAACTTTTAATTTTTCTAAAACGGAACCGCTATATTTTATTCGTTTTGGATAAAAAACGGTTTCTTCTTTTAAAAAGCCATAATCTTGTGTTTTTTCTAAATATTCGGCTACAGCCCAAAATACATGTAATTGCAGATCACTCGGATTCCATAAATTAGGAACCGCATAACCATAACCATTTACATTATAATGAAAATAACCATTTGGATTCATTTGTTTTAATACAAACCGAATAATCGATTTTGATAAGTCAGGATTAAAATAATTGGCAGGTAATGAGTAATGTAAATGATCACGGGCAACAGCATTCAAACCCCACTTATAATCATAAGTCATCCCTTGAGGAATAAAAGTCTCCTCAAAATAGTCATTGTAATTCGCCGAAGCTTCCAATACATAAGCATTCCAATATTGCTCTCTTTTAATAATTTTATTTTTTTGATACGAAAAGTCAGGTAATATATTCTTCCATGCTATTCTAAATTTAGTATCTTTTTTCCCTTTGCTAAAAATAGATTTTGAGATTTTATCAAGACTTACATTATCGTATGTAAAACCTATAACAAACTGTAGTGTCTTCGTTTCTCCTGATTTTAAATTAAAAATATTTTGAGCCGAAACTGTACTTGTATTGTCTTGATTATCTATAGCATTATAAACGGCATCATTATCTCCCTTAATAAACAGTTTTGGAGGATAAAAATCGTAAGAGGAAGCTTCTTCTTTAGACGGTTTTGTAATGGTTTTATCTGTTTGAGTCTCAAACGATGCAATAACATAGTTAGTATTTACTTTTGAAAGAGCTTTATAAGAAATTCTCTTTTCATTGACCATTTGATAGTTAGCCAAAATAGATTCCGAATACTGAATATTTTTAGTTTTATTCCCTGTATTTGTCAACTTAATGGTAATTAGTAATGCTGGTTCTCCAGTATTAATTCTCTGAGATGGAACCGTAGCAATGGTACGTTCGCAAGAGATCTCTTTAATGATTTGTAGCATAAAATTTGCAAAACCAGTTCCGAATTCTTTTTTTGCATTACAGGCTATTGGCGAATTTAATCCTGAGAGCTTGTACTCTTTTGTATCTATTATAATACTTGCTTGTGTAGCAGGAGTTTTATTTGTAGCAACGTTTATTCTACCCCAAGCTCTTCTCAAAGTGTATAAATCAAAGATTCCAGAAGTATGTACAAAACTTGTGATACCATAGTTTCCTAATATAAACCAAGGATCTTCGGGGTAGGTAATTTTTTCTCCATCTTTTGTAGTTACTTGATATGGAATTTGTCCTGTATAATTAAAGATAGGTAAGCCAACTTTATCAGAATCCCAGTGCCCGATAACATTATGTCTAGTAGTATGATTTTTAGTTTTCATTTAAATTCAACATCAAATTTGACTGTTATCTTTAGTAAGCCAAATGTACAGAAAACAACCTGTATATACAAGTTATATTCTATAAGGTTGTTTTATTGATAATTTCTTATAACCTAAGTTCGACCTAATATTTGTTTACAGTTTAGATGAATTTTTATTCAATTTGAAGGAAATGCAAAGAAAAGGCAATATTTTCATCTAAAATTCTTAAAATATCTCGATATTACTTCAAATCTTACCTTTTCTTTTGCATTCTGTGAATTAAACCTTAGGTCGAACGCAGGTTTATATAATAAATGGGCTTGCAAAAAAAAGCAAACCCATTTATACTAACTCAAATTCAATTTTTATTCAAATCAATATATAAATTTCTTTGCTAGCACTAAATTATCACCTTTAACTTTAAGGATATACATTCCTCTTTTTAAATTTATTTTTTCTAACGGAATATTCATTTCTCCATTAGCATTTTGTATATTAGAAGAGTTATATAAAACTCTACCTAAAATATCAGTTATTTTAACCGCTATATTCCCTGATTCAGTATAATCTTTTAGTTTAAATGCTAAATTCCCATCTTTTATAGGGTTTGGAGCAATTGAAAGGGATCTTCCAAGTGCATCAAATGAATCAATACCTGCCGTTGCAGAGCTTTCATAAACTTTTACATAATCAATAACCATATCTACCGGTAAAGCTCCATCTAGAACGGGAGTGTTTCCACTTCCACCCCAGCCACCAAGTTGATGTGATAAAATTAGATATGATTCGACCGAGCTAACTCTTGCATCGCTGTGCGACCATGTTTCTTCACCATCAACATAAAACTTCATTTTCCCTTCAGACCATTCCATACCATATGTATGAAAACCATCACTGGTCTGTGTACTAAAAAGTTTTCCAGAACTTGTAAATTTATGATCTGCTCCATAATTATCCCAATGTAATGCGTGCTGTAAAGCATTTTCACCCCAAACCCCTAAAGATTCCATGATATCCATTTCCATACCTCCATCATCAGTATTAGAAGTTTTAGCCCACCTATCACAAACATGCAACCTATTCTCATTTCCAAAACCTTTATTTGGATCTGTAATTCTAACCATAGCATCATCAGAAGGATAAATACTTGTACCATCTATCACTAAAACTGGTCTATTGGTAACTCCGCCATTTTCCTTACTACCAAACTCTACCCTTTTATTTTTCATAAACTGTGTCATTAGAGCAAAGCCTGCAAATTGTTTACTGGCAGAAATTTGTGCATTGATATAGTCTGTAACATCTACTTCAAGATATTCACCAACAACAATTTGATTGATACGATTTCCACCTACAGCACCCATAAATTGCTTTAGAAAAGCAGCGTCACTCATAGGTTTGTTATTCCAAGTAATATTTTCTTCTGTCCATGTATCATTATTGATAATCTTATGGATAGCAACACTATGATCTGCATCTACTTCAGTTTGCGGCATTACTTTAACTTTAAATTTTGCAGAAGTAACAGCGGTATTTTGACTGTTGATATCAAACTTGATATAGCTTCTAGCATCGGCATACCAAGGCCCAGGCTGTGGCACTCCTCGATCGGGCATCATCCAAAAAGCAGGCCATACACCTTTTACGGCATCGTATTTTATACGAGCTTCAAAGTAACCATACTTTTGTTTAAATTGTTTAAATGTAGAGATTTCTGCAGAAGCATAAGGCTTTGAAATACCTGCGAAAATTTCACCCCTTTTTTCTCCTCTCAGAGTTAAAAAACCATCTTTAACAATGACATTTTTACCAGAATTGGCAAACACATGGTTACTTCCAATTCCAAGCCAATTCAAACCCATTTTCCATTTTTCAGAATCAAGGTAGTTACCATCAAAATTATCTTCCCAAACAAGATTCCAATTTCCTGCAGGAGTTTGTGCATAGGAATACACGGTCATTAATACTAAAATAAGTGTGTAAATTTTTTTCATAAGTTTCTGGTATTAAATTTATTAATGTTTAATTGTATATAAAATGGGTTTGAAAATAATCAACAAACCCATTTTAAAAATTAACTCAAATATTATTCATTTATTTCAGATTTAGTATAATAACGATGCAAAGAAACATGGTCATTATTCAATGCAGATACCAAATAATTAACCTTATCTATTTTAATTTTACCAATCATCTTACAATCTCCTTTAATAAAAAGTCCACTTTCTGATAACTTTAAAGCCGATATATTTTCGATATTTTTATCAAAACTTATTACGCATCCATAACTTGCATCATTTCTTGTTGTTTCAACTTCTGATGCATATAGGTTTCCAGCCAATAGTATTTCTTTAGCTCCATCGCCATCAAAATCATCTATTAAAATATCATTAATAGATGAAATTTGGGCGTAATTTGGTAATTTTAACTTCTTAAAATGACCATTATCATTTTGTAAAATATAAGATGAAAAAGTTGATATACTTAATTCAAGTGCATTGATAAGACCCAAATCTGAATAGATTGTTTTAACATCTGCTTTTGCAAAACTGTTGTAATCTTTATATTTCTTTTTCAATTCAGGCAATTGCTCTGATGAGCATTGTTTACCTCTAACTGGATAGTAATTTCCATCTTGCGGATAACTCAATACTATATCCATACTGCCAGAACTATTAAAATCTTTTGCAAAAACCTTAAAAGGATATTCTTCGGTTGCTTGATATTTATAATTATTTCCGAGATTTCCTAAAATCAGATCCATATCGCCATCTCCATCTATATCGCCTTTCTCAATTGAGAACCACCAACCTGACATATTGCTCAGACCCAACTCTTCATTTAATTTTCTAGTAAACTTCCCATTGCTATCTTGCAGCATAACCCACGGCTCCATCCACTCACCTACCATTACCAAATCTAATTTCTTATCGTTATTTATATCAACCCATACAGCATCGGTTACCATTCCTGCTTTCGCAAGTTCTGGAGCCATATCTGCTGTTACATCTTCAAAACGTCCATCTACATTTTCATAGATAAAACTACCTTGTGATAAGGGATAGTTATGAGGCAAATGTCTGGTACCTACAAATAAATCAAGATCTCCATCCATATCAAAATCTACTGCTTTTACTGTACTACCACTTGCAATATTTTTTGGCAATAAATTCGACCCATCTATAAAAGATCCCTTTCCATTATTAATATATAAGCGATCTTTGTAATTTAAATTACCCGGTTCAAATTCATTTCCACCAGAAACTACATACAAATCAAGGTCATTATCTCCATCAAAATCAAATGCTACTGCATCTACACCTTCATATAATTTGTGTTTTTCAAACAATTCATTTTTTTGAGGAATAAATTTTCCGCTTTTATCCTGAAAATAAAGCATTGCTACATTTCCTGAGCTTCCTCCAAAGAAAATATCATCTCTTCCATCTTTATTAAAATCAGCTATTGCCATAGCTGGTCCAAACTGAGACATTTTATGAGGTAATAAAACTTGTTTTTCAAAATCATCAAAAGCGTTTTCTTTATGGGTAAAGTCTAAAATAGTGTTCGTTTCTTTGATATATTCAAATAACTTTTGTGTATCATCATCTTTTACTGTACTTGCTATAACCGCATCTTTTTTATCTATTATAATTCTTTTATTAGCACCAACATTAAATGTATGCGAAATACTACCATCAGGCCATCTCACCATAATGGTATCCACTTTTTCGGATTGACCCAATCCGAAATGAATAATAGCACTTGATGTAGATTGAAACCCTCTGACTGGCATTTGGTCTTTGTATTGCTTGCCGCTTTTGGTTTTTATCTCAATTCGACTTCCAACTCCACTTGAATTATTTTTTTCACCTTTAAGTTCTATGGATAGATAACCATGATTGTCATCTTTTAGGCTTTGATTTTCATAAATAAAAGCTTCTTGATCAATATTATTGATAACGAGGTCTAAATCGCCGTCATTGTCTAAATCTCCGTATGCCATTCCGTTAGAAAAACTGGGTTGATCTATCCCTGCTTGTATAGAAATATCTTTAAAGTATAAATCGCCTTGATTTTTATAGAGATAGTTTGGAATAGCTTGCGAGGGTATATTCATTGATTCTTCTAATACCTTTTCTGGAGATGCAAATGCTAACATTTTTTTGCTTTTATAAAAAAATCACGATTATTAATATCTCTTCTTATACCGTTGGTAATGAAAATATCTTCTTTTGCATCATTATCAACATCAAGGGCTAGTACTGACCAACTCCAATCTGTTGATGAAATTTCTGTCATTTGAGAGATATCGCTAAATCTTGGAATACTATCTACAATACCAGAATTTAATTGAAAAACATTGTGCATATATTGATAATGCAAATCATTATCTACTTGGGCCCAGAATAACGGAATATTCATACTTGCCATATTTGCTTTATTACGATAGTTATCATTAGGGTTCATATCTAATTGAATAAAATCCATCAAACCATCACTATTGAAATCAGCAAAATCAGAACCCATACTATACATTGCTGTATGATTAGTTGCTTGTCTTGCAACCTCTCTAAAAGTCTTATCTCCTTTGTTTAAATACAAATAGTCAGGAGAACCAAAATCATTATTTAGATAAATGTCTGGTAAGCCATCATTATTAAAATCGCAAATACTTGCACTAATGGTAAGTCCGAAATTTTCTAAGCCTGACTCTTTTGTCTTATCAATAAATTTACCATTAACATTTTCGTAGAGATGATCTGAGTCTTTTGGCTCCAAATTATCCATTTTATATTTATAGTATTCAGGTGAAGCACTAAACTCTGTAGGAGGATAATTTATTACTAATAAATCAAGATCTCCATCTGCATCATAATCAAAAAAAGTGCCTTGGTAGCTGTTTCCTGCATCTGCTATACCATATTCTTTGGCAGACTCTGTAAAGGTCAAATCACCATTATTAATGTATAATTGATTCTTATATGGTTTAGTAAGACCCGCAACAGACAGATAGATATCTAAATATCCATCAGCATTTATATCAACTAAAGAGACACCTGTGTACCATCTATTATCGCCTGCTGTTCCAGATTTCTCTGTAATATCTTCAAATTGTAGATTCCCTTTATTAATGTATAGTTTATTAGAAACTTGATTTCCTGTAAAGAAAATGTCTTCCAATCCGTCATTATTAAAATCTCCAATGGCAGTACCTCCTCCCATATATAAATAAGGATAGGTAAAATAATTCATCTCTACTGTCTCATTAATTTTATTCATAAATGTGACACCAGTTGTTGTAGAGGGTAATAAGTTGAATAATGATTCTTTTTTTTCTGAAGTAGTACAACCATGCTGTAAACCCATTACTATAACTAGAAATGACAGATTTATGATAAGTATTTTAATGTTGTACTTCATTAAATGGAGAAGTTCAGTTTTTAGAATATAAAAACTAAATTATATTTTTTTAAGCACTTCATAAATTAAGTATGCTTATTTGTAAAGGGTACAGTCGAGAGTTATGAAAAACTCTCGACTGTACCTTAAAAATAGTATCAGTATTAAAAACTGATTAATTGATCTAACTCAAATTTATATTATTATTTAGCTAAATTTGGGTTAGCAGCAACATCATTTGCTGGAATTAGTGCCCAAGGATTTGCTTCTGTTAATCCATTTCCTAAAGGAGTTAATTCATTGTCTTTTGCATCTCTCAATGCATTTACCTCATCTAAGGTTTCTGTACGAACAATATCATACCATCTTGTAAACTCTCCTGCAGTTTCCCAAGCTTTTTCCCAAACAACATCTTGCCATGTCGCAGAAGGTACAGTAGGTAAACCTGCTCTAGCTTTTACTCTATTTAATGCAGCTAAAGCGTCAGCATCTGCATTATTACCAGTTGCTTGAATTTGAGCTTCAGCATAAATCAATAGTAATTCAGCATATCTCATATACAATATATCATCATCAAAAGCTGGTCCACCTGCCCAAGCTGGACCGAACTTAGAATATTTTGGTCTTTTGCCTGGAGGTGTGTTAAACGTAAAATCTTTACGTTTACCAGCTGGGAAGTTATTAAAAAATGCAAACTCTACAGTTTTATCACCAAAAGCTATAGCTTCAGCTTGATAATTACCAGCATTCCAACCATCTAAAATTTTATTAGCTGGAAATGCAATAATAGCTTCTGTATTACCGTCATTACCCAGATTGTTCTCTGGATTACCCATTACACCAGAAAATTCATTTTCTAAGCTATAAACTCCTACATCCATAACTTCTTTTGCTTCAGCAGCAGCTAATGCATAATTGGCAGTGTTTTTTAATGGAAATCCTGCCGTTGTTAAATATACATTTGCCAATAAGGATTGTGCCATCCATTTATTAGCTCTATATACACCATTAACTGAATTATTACCTAATCCTTCTTTTGCAAAAATTAAATCTGCAATAATTAGACTATAAATGTCTTGAAACGATGCTAATGGCTCAAGCCCTGTAACATCTTTTTGAGATGAAAGTAGCGGTACTTCTCCCCAAGTTCTTACCAATTCAAAATAAGCCATTGCTCTTAGATAATGAACTTCTCCTAATGGTCTTAATGCCTCTTCTTCATCACCTTCTTTTCTATACACCTCTTTAATTTCTTCTGTGGCATCTATAACCGTATTTGCAGCACCAACCATTTCCCATAACAAAGCCCAAGTACGCTCCATCTTCGCATTGGTATTCAATGGCGTTAATTGATCGTACTCCAAAAACTCTGCCTTGTTAGATCCTGTAACTGCAGTTCTATCATCAGCTGCCCATAAATGTGTATAAGCTTCACTATTTGAAAATAATTTGTCTGCCAGTGGTGAATATACACCTAAAACAGCCGTTTCTACTGCAGACTTACTATTGAAAATATTATCAGCAATTAACTCACCTTCAGTATCTGAAGCAAAATCATCACACTTAACGAAAAACAAAGTAAGAAAAGAAAGAAATATAACTTTACTTACGATGTTTAGTATTGTTTTTTTTGTTTTCATTATATTTTATATTAAAATTTAAAGTTTAAACCTACAGTAAAAGTCTTTGATATTGGATAAGCACCAGTATCTATTCCAGCTGCACCATCATTAAAACTACCATCAAATCCACTACCTGTACTTATCTCTGGGTCAATACCCGAATAATCTGTTAGTGTAATTAAGTTTTGTCCACTTATATAAAAGCGTAATGATTCACCTCCAATAGATTTCAACGCATTTGAATCTTTTAATGTATAACCTAAAGAAATATTCTTTAATCTTAAAAAAGAACCATCTTCAACAAATTCAGAAGACAACAACTGAGTGTTGTTTGCATTCAATGAAGGAAGTGGAGCTGATGTATTGGTTGCTGTCCATGTATTTCTAATCTCTGAAGAAAGACCAAACGGAATTCTACCTGAACGCCCAATTAATTGAGAACGTGTAGCATTAAAAATATCATTGCCTTGAACGCCTTGAATAAAGAAATTTAAATCAATTCCTTTATATGATATTGTATTATTAATACCATACGTATAATCAGTGTTAGGATCTCCAATAATTTGCCTTTCATCTGCATAAATTGCATTACCTGTAGCTGCATCTACGCCCTCATAAACAAAACCATAGAATGAACCAACAGGCTCACCTACTTTAACAATAGAAGGTGCTAAATCATTACCAGTACCTATTCTGATATTAGGAAATATTTCATCTAAACCATCAACCAATGAAAGAACTTTATTTTTGTTTTTTGAGAAATTTACATTAAAATCCCATGAAAAATTATCAGTTCTAACTGGTGTGCCAGATAGAGAAATATCAATACCTTTATTCTCAACTTCTCCGGCATTCACCATCTGAAATTGTTTTCCTGTAAAACCTGCAACTGTTTTTGCAAGTAATAAATCTTCAGTATTTTTAATATAATATTCAAACGACAAATTGAATTTATTATTGATAATTCCTAAATCAAACCCAACATTTGCTTGTGTTGTAGTCTCCCATGTTAAATCTGGATTTGCAAGTCTCCTTCCAGGTAATACAGTTGGGGTACCTACGTCACCTCCATTTGGTATCCATGGGTTATTTCTTAATAAATCAAGTGCTGCATCAGATGGAACTCTTTCATTACCAGTTTGCCCCCATCCAGCTCTAAGTCTAAACAAACTAATAGTTTAAGAATTAAAAAAAGCTTCATTATTGATATTCCAACCCAATGCAAAAGAAGAGAACACAGCTTTCTGATTCTTTGGGAAAACACTAGTTTGATCATGTCTAACAGATGCTGTAACCAAATATCTAGAATCATAATTATAAATAGCTCTACCTATAACGGATCTTAATTGGCGTGTTGAAAAACTACTACCAATCGTTTGTGTATCAGCAACACCTAAATTATAAGCACCTAAATTAGTAAAGAACCCTACGCCTGTCGCATTAAAACCTCTTTGTTGTTCACCTCTATTTTCAGCAATTGCAGTAAGAGATAAGTTGTGCTTTTCATTAAATGTATTATCATAAGCAAGTTTAAATGCATATTGCCATCGTGTACGGTTTACACTCCCTTGAGCAGCTCTTATAGGTGAGCCAATTCCAGATCCTGCAGGGCTAAAGTCATTTCTTAAAAACTTGCCGTTATTAACACCTCCACTTACATTAAAATCAAGACTCTTAGCCAATTTATAATTTAAACTAAGATTAGCCTGTACTCTATCTCCTACAGATTCAAATCTTGATTCTTTTGCTAAAAAGACTGGGTTTATAATAACAGAACTTTGTACCCCACCTAAAACATTTGTAATATTATTGTATTTACCATTTGCATCTAAAATTGGTGTTACTGGGTCAAACCCTACTGCACCAATACCTAATTTTTCTCCAAACCTTGGGTTGTTATTCATTCCATTTGTTCTTTGAAGATTAACAGAAGTAACTACACTTAGTTTGTCTGAAATATCAGCATTGATATTAGCTCTTAAAGCATATCTTTTAAAGTTTGAATTTATTGCCAGTCCTTCTTGATCTAAATAGTTCCCAGAAACAAAATAACTCATCTTTTCTGACCCTCCTCTAAATGATAATTGATAGTTTTGAGCAACTGCATTTCTATACAGTTCATCTTGATAATCGACAGAATTAGCTATTAAATTATCTATTTTTTCTTGTGTATCAAACTCAGTTATAAGGCCTTCTCCTGCTCCTTCATTTTTTGTATTAGCAAATTGTATAAATTCAGCAGGACTTAATAAATCTATTTTATTTGTTGGATTTGAGAAACTTATATAAGAACCAAATTCAACTGTTGATTTTCCTTCAGATCCTTTTTTAGTTGTAATAATAATTACCCCATTCGCACCTCTATTACCATAAATTGCTGTAGAACTTGCATCTTTTAATACAGATATAGATTGAATATCTGAAGGATTTACAGAATTCATACCTACATCAATCAATCCATCTACTACAACTAGCGGGTCATTATTACCCGTAATAGAGTTACTACCTCTAACACGAATTTTATATCCCGCACCTGGTGCTCCAGAGGCTTGTGTAAGGTTAACTCCTGAAGCTCTACCTTGTAAGGCTTGATCAACGTTTAATAAAGGTGTTTTTTCTATATCTTTAACACCTACCACTGAAACAGCTCCAGTCAAATCAGATTTTTTAACTGATTTACCATACCCGATAATAACAACTTCTTCTAAACTATCAGCATTTTCGACTAATACAACATCAATAGTATTAGAATCTCCTACTGTAACTGTTTGAGTAGCCATTCCTATAAATGAAAATACAAGAATATTACCTTTATCTGCAA
The DNA here is from genome assembly GCA_024280815.1 of Bacteroidota bacterium. GTDB lineage: Bacteria > Bacteroidota > Bacteroidia > Flavobacteriales > Flavobacteriaceae > Aureibaculum. The sequence goes on along the minus strand of JAJRPL010000222.1, from coordinate 14,104 downwards.
CAAGACTATATTTACCATCAAAATCAGTAGTAGTACCTGTAGTAGTACCTTGAATAACAACATTCACCCCAGGCAAAGGCCCATTAGCATCAGAAACAGTTCCTGTCACTGTGTTTTGTACAGCCATAATTTGGCCATCCATTTCTACTTTTTTAGATACTATAGGTATTGATGATTCTTTTTGTAGACTCAATACAATTTGCTTGTCAACTACCTTATAAGTAATATGAGTAGAAGAAAACAATTGCTTGAGAATCATTTCAACTCTTTGTTGTTTTACGCTTATAGATACTAAGCGTTGAAGGTCAATTTCATCTGTAGCATGTAAAATCTTAAACTCTGAATTGTTTTTAATTTGGTTAAAAACTTCTTCAACAGTTACATCTTTTAAATCTAAAGTGAATTTTGTATTTTGAGAATAAATACTTGTAGCCCCTATATTTAGGAAACTTAAAAACACTAAAATAAAAGTTAGTTTCATTTTTAAACTTAATTTAAGTATAGGTGTTAACTTTACGGATAAATTTAAATTATTTATCATATTTTTGTAATAATTTTAAAGGTTACTAAAATTTTTAAAATGACTAGTCGCAGGGAATGTTCGTAGCATTTCCTGCTTTTTTTGGGTTTGTTTATAAGATTGTTTTTTTCATATAATATTTAAGGGGTTAATTTGAGTTAATACTAATTTGATTATTATTTATTTTATAATTAAATTTTCTGTAATTACTAAAAGATTTTAATACTTGATCAATAGATTCAATATCAAAATTACCTGTAAAACGAATGTTATTTAATGCAGTATACTTATTGTCTATTGTTACATTATAATGTCTTTCTAACTTTCTTAAAATATCTGAAAAAGGCAAATCGTTAAACACCAATTCACCTTTAATCCATGATGTATAATCTTTAGGGTTAACATTACTTATCTTAATTTTTGATGCTTCACTATTCAAAAAGGCCATTTGATTAGGCTTTAAATAAGTCATACTAGAATTATTAGAAGTTGATCTGTTTTTATAAACACCAACTTTGCCTTCAACCAAAACAATTTCATTTTTCGCATCTGATTTATAAGAAGATACGTTAAATTTTGTACCGTAGACTTTTGTATTTAATGAATTCGTGCTAACAATAAATGAATGCTTTTTATCTTTAGTAATATCAAAATACGCCTCTCCATCAAGAAAGACCTTTCTTGGTTTCCCTTCTTTAAATTGGACTGGAAACTTAATATTAGTACCTGAATTTAAATACGCTACAGATCCATCAGAAAATTCAACCTGAAATCTTTTTCCAAAAGGCACACTTAATGTGTTATATTGAATCTCACCAGCATTAATATCACTATCTAAAAAAATAATTTTACTGTCAATTTGCTCACCAACAATCTCTCCCTCAGCATTTACAATTTTTGAACTGTTTGAAGTATTGATAATCTTTTTGGTTCCATTACTTAATTCAAGAACTATTTTATCTTCATAATTTATATTCTCATTCGAGTTGAAAAAGTATGATCCAACAAACAACGCAATAACAAGAACAGCGGCAATTCTTAATGCTAGTTGTATATTGTTTTTTTTATTTAATGACTTCTTCTTATTTTTAAATGTAAGCCATGACTCATCAAAATCCAATTCCTGCTCACTTGTTAAGGCATTTATTTTGATTCTTTCCATCAATTCAGCTTTGAATTTTGGAGATTCTAAAGTAGCTTTTAAAATAGCTTTAACCTCCTCTTCAGTTGCCTTTCCTTGAATATATTTCTCTATCAATTTATAGTTCATATAATTGTATATTGTAACTATCCTAGAGTAAGTACACCTGAAAAGGTAAATACCCTATATAGTAGATTGGAATAATTTGTTTGAATATTAAATGCGGGGTATAATAATATAAAACTAGAAGCTTGCCATATAAACTGACAGCTTAACTCTCAGTTTCTTTAATGCTCTAGTCATATTTGCTTCAACTGCCTTGACAGAAATATGAAGTTCTTCTGCAATTTCTTTATTTTTCTTTAACTCTATTCTTTTTTTTATAAAAACATCTTTACATTTTTCTGGCAATTCATCTACTGAAGTCTTAATCAACTCTTCTAATTCAGACAACATTAATGAATCGACTTGGACAGATCTTAAAACATCTAATTTTAATTGATGTTCTAATCTATTTAGCTTAGAGTCTTTATATTTAGCAACTATCTTTTCATGCCTTAAAACATTAAGACATCCCGTTTTAGCTGCAACATAAAGAAATGACTTAATACCATTAAAAGAATTTACTTTCTCTTTATTTTGCCAAAGTTTAATAAATGAATCTTGAGCTATACTTTTTGATTTATCTATATCTCCCAAAAAATGCATGCAAAAACCAACAATAGAATTATAATCACGTTTAAAAAAAAACTCAAAACTTCTTTCGTCTCCTTTTTTAAACTGATTAAATTGATACTCCGTTGATTTTACTTCAAAATTTGACATTCTATACAAAAAAAATAAATATTTGAATTACAAACTTAATAAATTAACTTGTATATACAAATTTTTTATTGTCTGATTCAAATTTACACACCTTTTGTGTATGTGATATAGTTTAGTAAAAAAATGTTTATACAGAATTATAATCAGCCAAGAAATTAAACATATTGGTATATTTTTTTAAGAACTAATTTTATGATTATTCAAGTTAATAATTTAGGTCAAAACAAATAGAATTTAATTTTTTATTTCTTTTTATATAGGGTATTTACCTTTTCAGGTGTACTTATTTTGAAAACTTATTAATAAAATAGGTTGTAAATTTTAATATTTACTAAAAAATATAACGCATGATTATAACATTACTCAAACTTCAAATCAAAGCTAAATCTATTTATCTTATCCCTTTTTACTTACCTGATTAAACTTTAAAAATGCACATATTACTTCATTTATGAAGTTGTAAGTTTTTTGCATTAAGATTATTAAGATTAAATAACTCCTATTTTTTTAGTTAAAACAAAAGACCCAATGGCTTAAATTTAAACTGAATAAATTTTTTAATATTAATTAAATCTTAACATTATGAAAAAATTATTACAAGTATCAACATTATTATTATTTTTTCTTTTGAGTAGTAATATTTCTGCTCAAGCCCCATCAGGTTATACCACAGTTTTAAATCACAACTTTGGTACTTCAGGCTCTATTAAAAATGTAACTGACCTGCAAAACAATTACGACTGGGGGCTTTTTTGGGGAAGTAAAAACCCTAACAACCCTTGGGCTAACGCTGCAGAATGGCAAAAATATACTGCCTTTACTAGCAATAACTATGCTTTTGCCTCAAACCATTTAAAAATAATAGCCAGATTTAACAATGACCTCAATGGAAATGGTAAGCCTGATTATCCAGGGGGTTCAAACAGAGAAATTACATCAGGCTGTTTACGGTCTAAAAACACCTATAAACCTACGGCTTCAAAATCATATTATTTTGAAACACGTATGAAAATTCCTGATGGAAAAGCCTTATGGCCAGCTTTTTGGTTGTATAGAGAAAAGGGAGGGACAAAAGCTGAAATTGATATTGTAGAAGTGGTAAATAACGAATATGACAGCAGTTTAGCTCCTAACTGGACACCTTTAGTTTATCATAATAACGTTCACTTTAGTAACAGTGGCGACAACGCATTTGGATCAGCTAAAGGAAGCTCTTTAAGTTCAGGTTATCATATCTGGGCATGTGAATGGACCAGTACTCAGGTGAAATTTTATCTTGACAATAATCTTATCCGTACGGTATCTTATCCTATTAACAACCCTAGTACTGGTTGGGGAGATTCAAAACCTGCAAATGTTCTTATTAATTTAGCTGCAGGAGGCGGATGGCCAGGCCCTGCTGATGATAAAAATGCTTTCCCTGCTACTTTAGAAGTTGATTATTTACGTATTTATGAAAAAGGCAATAGTAGTGGTACAGACGAAATTATCTCTACATCTGGTCCTACAACGATTAACCCAGGTCAAAGTGTAACTGTAGCTGTTAAGTACAAAGCATCTACCAGTCGTAAAATAAAAACAACATTACAATTAGGTGAAGCTCCATGGACTGAAATTGTGAGTGCTTCTAAAAATGTGAGTACTGGCTCTGGCACTGTAAACTTGACCTTTACAGCACCTAGCAGTACACCTCTAGGTACTAAATACCAGTATCAAACTATTATCACTAAAACTAATGGGGGCTGGAACGAAAGATTACATGACAAAAATCAATTCCCAATTACGGTAAGCAATAATAGTGGAGGTACAGACGAAATTACTTCAATATCTAGTTCTTCAAGTATTAAACCTGGACAAACTGTAACAGTGTCAGTTGCTTATAAAGCATCTTCTGCTCGTTCTATACAAACCTCTTTACATTTAGATAAAGCTCCTTGGACATGGTATGCTGGTGCTTCAAAAAGTGTAAATGCAGGTTCTGGAACGGTAGATTTAACATTTACCATCCCTAGTAATATACCTGTAGGAAGCAACTATATGTATCAGAATATCATTACAACCTCAAATGGTGATTGGAGAAGTAAAATTCACAACAAAATTAAAAGACCAATTACGGTAAGCAATAATAGTGGAGGTACAGACGAAATTACTTCAATATCTAGTTCTTCAAGTATTAAACCTGGACAAACTGTAACAGTGTCAGTTGCTTATAAAGCATCTTCTGCTCGTTCTATACAAACCTCCTTACATTTAGATAAAGCTCCTTGGACATGGTATGCTGGTGCTTCAAAAAGTGTAAATGTAGGTTCTGGAACGGTAGATTTAACATTTACCATCCCTAGTAATATACCTGTAGGAAGCAACTATATGTATCAGAATATCATTACAACCTCAAATGGTGATTGGAGAAATAAAATTCACAACAAAATTAAAAGACCAATTACAGTAACTAATAACGGTGGCGGTGGTGACTCAGGTTATAGATATTTAAAATATACAGTTACCAATGCTTCTAATCATAAAATGTTAGAATTGAGCTGGCTAGCAGGCTCTACCAATTACCCTCAAACAAACCTTAGTTCAAACACTTCAGGATCTGGAGTAACAGTAAGTGGTAGTTTTGGAAGTGATAGTTACAAAGCTTTCGATGGTGATTTAAGCGGCCCTAACGGTCTTTGGATTGGAGATCAAACTCCAAAACATATATTGCTTGATTTTGGATTAAATAAAATTTCTCCTACAAAAATTAATATTCAAAAAAAATCTTGGAGTAATTTAAAAGGATTTAAATGTGAAGGGTCTAATAATGGGTCTAACTGGACAGTATTATATAATAACACTTCTTCAGCTGGAACTTGGACAAATAAAACTTTTACTTTTACAGCCTCAAAATCAGCAGTATCTAAAACAACTTTGATTGAGAGTAAGAGTTCTATCTACCCAAACCCTAGTTCAGGTCTCTTTAATTTTAGATTTTCTTCTACCTATAGTGGAGAAGCATCTATCAAAATATTTTCTATTGACGGTCGACAAATTAAGGATTTGAAGCTACAAAAAAAAGATGGTGTATTTACTTATCCTATTGATTTATCAAATCATGCTTCGGGAATATATACACTTAATTTTGAAGCTGGTGATTATCAATCTAATCATAAAATCATTAAGAATTAATATTTAAATCATAAAAAAAATACAACAAAAAGGCTGATTCATTGTGTGGATCAGCCTTTTAAAATCAAACTTGTATATACAAGTTTTTTAATGTATTTTTGTATTTTAATCATATTTTTTAGATAGAAATGACCCAAATAGGCTATGTTAAAGTTCAAAAAGAACTTAAGAAAAAGATAATTAAAGGTGAATATATCAAAGGAGACCTGCTTCCCTCTGAGAATAAACTTTCTAAACAATACGGACTTTCTCGTATGACCATTAGACATGCTCTAAAAGATCTGGAAAATGAAGGATTGATTAGCCGTCAACAAGGAAAAGGAAGTATTGTAGAAGGTAAAAGGAAGAGTTACGAATTGCTTTCTAAGAAGGGGTTTACGGAAGTAATGAAAGGTAAAGAAATTAAAATTGACACCGAACTTGTAAAAAAACCCAGAATAGAAAATTGGAGAGAAAATTTTTATTGGAATTTAACTACTGAGGAAGTCTCTGCTAAGTGTATTGTTTTTTCAAGAACACGAACAATAGATAAAAAACCAATCATGTTTGAAAAAACTTATATTCCTAATATTGGCATGAAAACTTTTTGCTCAAAACCATTTGTTCACAATTCATTGTTTGACACTTTATTGATAAATCATGATATAGAAATCACTGGAGTTATTCAAAAATTTAGAGCAGTTACAGCTTCAGAAAAAGTAGCAAAAAGATTAAGTATTTCTAAAGGCAGTCCTATTTTAGAAATTGTTAGAAAATTAGCTACCAATAGACCTGATTTTTTTATTTACTCATTCTTGTATTGTAATACTGATGATTTTACCATAGAAGCATAAAGACTATGAACTTTACAAACACTAACTATATTATTATGGGAGGTACCACTGGAATGGGACTCTCCTCTGCCCTTGCCTTACAAAAAGAAGGGGCTAGAATTATAGCCATTGGTAGAAATAAAGAAAGTTGTGCAAAAGCTCAAGAACAGTTAGGTTCGAATTGTTTGGTGCTAAGTGGTGATGCAACAAATCCTGAAACTATTGAAAAAGCAATTACAAAGGCACATCAAGAGTTTGGGACAATTACGGGGCTTTTTCATGTCGCTGGTGGTAGTGGAAGACGATTTGGAGACGGTCCATTAGACAAATTAACCTTAGAAGGGTGGAATAAAACCTTTGAACTTAACCTTACCTCTATGATGCTTTCTAATAAAGCCATGGTTACTTATTTTTTAGAGCATAAAAAATCAGGTGTTATCTTAAATATGGGATCGGTATTAGGATACTCACCTTCTCCAAAATATTTTGTAACCCATGCTTATGCAGCTACCAAGTCGGCTATTATTGGTTTTTCAAAATCGATAGCATCGTATTATGCCACTGACAATATTCGAGTAAATGTAATTGCACCTAGTTTATTTGCTACACCTATGGCAAAACGAGCCGTTGAAAATGATGAAATTCAGAACTTTTTAAAAACTAAACAACCTTTAGATGGCGGACGGTCAGGACATCCTGATGATCTTAACGATGCAGTATTAATGTTTCTTTCACCTTCTTCTAAGTTTACAACTGGGCAAGTTTTGGCGGTTGATGGCGGATGGACAATAAGTGAAGGGCAGTATTAGTATTCAGTGCTCAGTTAGTAGTTAACCAGGAAACTAAATATTTACGAAGTAAAACAAAATTAGTTTCCCGACGATTCGGGAGTGGTAAAATGAAATAAAAAATGAAATATTTAGGCATAGACATTGGAGGTACAAATATCAAATCTGTTGTACTCAATGATACAGGAGAAATTCTAGATAAAGAAAGTATTCCTACGGAAGATTCATCAACCAATCCAGAAAAATGGAAACAGAATATTATCAATTTAATCGATAGTAAAACTCAAAAATTTGAAAATGGTAATGTCAATAGTTTACAGTGTGGTATTTCTGCACCAGGTTTAGTAGATATAGAAAATACGCAAATACTAACCATGCCTGAAAGACTCAAAGGCTTAGAAAAGTTTAATTGGTCTATTCATTTAAATAGAAATATTCATGTAATTAATGATGCACATGCTGCCTGCCTTGCCGAATATGAAACGTTTTACAAAAATAAAATTGAACATATGATACTACTTACACTTGGTACTGGTGTTGGTGGTGCCGTTATTATAAATGGAAAAATATTTCAGGGTTGTATTCAACGAGCAGGTCATTTAGGACATATAACCGTTAATCATATGGGAGCGACAACCATGACAAATATGGTGGGGAGTTTAGAATATGCTATTGGTAATTTTTCTGTTGAAGAGCGAACCAATGGGAAATTTAAAACTACAAAAGATTTGGTGGTTGCTTATAAAAATAACGACCCATTAGCTAGCTATTGGTGGTTATCATCTATCCAAAAACTAGCAACAGGTTTGTCGTCATTAATTAACACACTATCTCCCGAATTAATTATTATTGGCGGTGGCATTACTGATGCAGATGATGATTTATTTAATCCACTCAATAAATTTATGTCTTTGTATGAATGGAGACCCGATAATCATCAAACAACAATAAAAAAAGCACAATATGGAAATTTTGCAGGTGCCGTTGGTGCTGCATTATTTGCAAAACAAAAATCGATGAAATAAAATGAGCTATACACAACAATATTTACAAAAAGGAAAAGAAATTATTTCAATAGTAGAAAAACAAGAGGCTAAAATTCAAGAAGTAGCACAAATATTTGCAAAATCTATTTTAGATGGTAGAATGGTACATCTTTTCGGATCAGGACACAGCAGAATGATGGTAGAAGAAATGTGGCCAAGATATGGTTCTTTTCCAGGCTTTAATCCCATTGTAGAGCACTCTCTTTCTAGTCATCAGATGGTTACAGGTGCTAACGGACAACGTCAAGCCATGTTTTTAGAAAATGTACCCAATTTTGCAGGTAGAATTTTAAGAAATTTTGATATCTCAGACCAAGATACTGCATTAGTTATCTCGTCAAGCGGATGCAATGTAGTTCCCATTGAAATGGCAGAAGAATTTCAAAAACTGAATGTAAAAGTAGTCGCATTAGTGAGTAGTCTGCATCTAGAAGGTAGTACTTCTAAACATAAAGATGGTAAAAAATTAATCGATTTTGCTGATTATGTCTTAGATACAGGAGCTCCTTTAGGAGATGCGATGATACAAATTAACGGGTTAGACACACCTGTTTCCCCAGGATCAACCTTAGGAGGTGTGCTGATTATCAATACTCTAAAAGCAGAAATTTCCAATATCTTAGTGCAAAATGGAAAAATACCAAAAGTATTAAGTAGTGGAAAAATTATTGGTGATGAACGTGCTGTTGAATTATTTGAAGGTGCTTATGATGAACATGCTCATTTAATGTCTAAACTTTATGAGAACGTTGGAAATAAAAAATAAAATGAATTTTAAAACCTCAATACAGAAATCATATAAGACTGACATTCTAGTAATAGGTAGTGGTAGTGCAGGTGCTATGGCTGCTATTGCTGCAAGTCAAGGTAAATACAAAGTTACCATTGTAGAAAGGTATGGGTTTGCAGGTGGTACTTCCACGCAAATGCTTGATACCTTTTATGGCTTTTTTACACCTTCTGATACACCAAAAAAAATTGTAGGTGGTCTGCCAGATTTAGTTGTTAATGAATTGAATAAATCGGGTAATATATTTTTACGCCCGAACACCTATGGTGCTGGAACTGGTGTAAATTACAATCCTGAAAAGCTAAAAGAAGTTTGGGATAATTTATTAGTTAAGAATGACATTCAAATTTTTTATCATTCCACTTTAGTTGGTGTTGAAAATAAAGGAGAAATTTCTACCTGTATAATGTTCCACAAGGGATTAGGTTTTTTTGAAATTACGGCAAAACGAATTATTGATGCTTCTGGCGATGCTGATTATTGTCATTGGGCAGATATCCCTTACGAAAAAGCTGGCGAAAAAGAACCTGCACAAAGCATGACCACCATTTTTAGAATGGCAAATGTAAATTTAACCGAATTTGAAGCTGCAGGAGGAAAAAAAATACTAAAACAAAAAATGGGTGATGCTTATATTTCTGGTAAACATCCCTTACCTAGAAAAGAAGGCTCTGCACATGAAATGTGTCAACCAAAATGTATTTCTACCGTAGCTGTTAAAGTGGTCGATTTTGACCCACTAGACCCTGAAGGAATTACCAAAGCAGAAATTGAAGGGAGAAGACAATCCTTTATTTTTGAAGATTTTTTTAGAGCTGAAATACCAGGCTATCAAGATTCCAAAATTATCGGATTATCAAATCAAATAGGTGTTCGAGAGACAAGACGAGTTTATGGAGAATACCGATTAACAAAAGAAGACTGCATGACTGCCAAACAATTTAAAGATCAAGTCTTTTTATGTGGAGCACCCATCGAAGACCATCGAAAATCTGCCGATGGAAAATCGGAAACCTTTTGGCAGTACGTACCAGATGGAGGCACTTATGGAGTGCCTTATGGAACATTAGTTCCAAAAGACAGTGCAACCATATGGGTAGCAGGTCGTTGTTTTTCTGCCACACATGATGCACATGCTTCGTGTAGATCTATGGCACAAACCATGAGCATGGGACAAACAGTGGGTTTTGCTGCAGTACAGTCTTTAGATACAGATTGTGAAGCCAACAATGTAAATGTTTCGAAATTACAAGACACTTTAATCGCACAAGGTGCAATATTAGAACAACCTGATAAAGTCGCAAATATTTCACGTGATGGATGGAGAAATAATAAGTAATTCAGTAGGTAGTAACAGTTTATAATAAAAATACTCTATGAACAAAACTCTGTGTAATAACTAGATAAATTAACAAAATGAAAGAATCATTTTTTAGAACCATATTAGGAGACAAACCAATATCAGAAATGGGACTCACCTATGCACATGAACATATCATTATTGACGATTGTTATGTAACCGCAGGGCATCCAGAGTTTTTATTGAATGACTCAAAAAAAATAACAGATGAATTGCAAAATTTCTATACTGCTGGAGGACGGACAGTTATTGACACCATGCCTGTTAATGCTGGTAGAAATCCAATTTTATCTGCAGAAGTAAGTCAAAAAAGTGATGTTAATATCGTGGTACCAACAGGTATTCATCTTGAAATATACTATCCTAAAAATCATTGGAGATACAACCTTACAGAAGATCAACTCACTGATTTATTTATCGCAGATATTGAAGAAGGTATAGATAAACACGATTACTCCTCTCCTATTATTGAACGGACAAATCACAAAGCAGGCTTGATTAAACTGGCAACAGGAAATGAGAAATTCACTAAACACCAAGAAAAAATATTTCGTGCTGTTGTCAATACGCACTTAGCAACTGGAGCTCCCATTCTAACCCATACAAATTTTGGAAATCAGGCTTTAGAACAAGCTCTACTTTTTGAGAAACTAGGAGCGAAACTAGAACATGTAGTACTTTCTCATGTTGATAGAAATAAAGACCTAAATTATCAAAAAAGTGTGTTAGATACAGGTGTTAAAATTGAATATGATAGTGCTTTCCGCTGGAAAAAAGACGATAAAAATTGGACTTTTTTCTTTTTAGAAGAATTATTAGAAAAGTATCCAAATCAAATTACTTTAGGTATGGATATGGCTAAAAGTGCCTATTGGAAAAGTTATGAAGGCGGCCCAGGATTGACTTATTTAATTGATACGATACCAAAATTTTTAAAATCAAAAGGGTTATCAGCTTATTATCAAAAAATATTTTTCGATAACCCGAAAGAACTATTCTCTTTTTTTTAAATAATTCTAAAATAATTTCTTTATTAAGAACCAACTTCTTTTAAAAATAAAACTTACTCCTTTAAACTTTGCTTTTAGGGATTATTCGTTGCTCTCTTGGTCTCAAAAGGAAATGTAATACAACCATAAAAAAACCCGCAACAACGCTGCGGGTTTTCTTTTGCGGAGAAAGAGGGATTCGAACCCCCGGAGGTGTGACCCTCAACAGTTTTCAAGACTGCCGCATTCGACCACTCTGCCATTTCTCCATAGCGGTTGCAAATATAGAAAGCTTTTTCAATTTGTTAAAAGAAAAACAAACTTATTTTAATCTTTTTTTAATACTATAATTTTTATAACTCTAAAGTCGATATAAAATAACTTTAGGTGGATATTTTCCTTTTATAACTGACCAATACTATGAAATCTTTACTATTTTTGTCAAATGAGCAATTCAATCGGAAAATTATTTAAACTTACTACATTTGGCGAATCACATGGTGGAGCAATTGGTGGAGTTATTGATGGCTGTCCAGCAGGATTAGAACTAGATTTCAATGCTATTCAACATGAATTAGACAGACGTAAACCTGGGCAATCAGCAATTGTTACCCAACGTAAAGAACCTGATCAAGTAGAATTTTTATCTGGAATATTTGAAGGAAAGACTACTGGGACTTCTATTGGTTTTATAATTAAAAACACCAATCAAAAATCAAAAGATTATTCTGACATAAAGAATACTTATAGACCTTCTCATGCAGATTATACCTATACCAAGAAATATGGACTTCGAGATTATAGAGGTGGCGGACGCTCTTCCGCTCGAGAAACTGCCAATTGGATTGTTGCTGGTGCCATAGCAAAACAATTATTAAAAAATATTAAAATCAATGCTTTCACCTCTTCTGTTGGTGATATTTCACTACAAAAACCATATCAAGAATTAGATTTTTCAAAAACGGAATCAAATGCAGTTCGCTGTCCTGACACTGAATTGGCAGAAAAAATAATTGAAAGCATCCAACAAATAAAAAAACAAGGAGATACTATTGGCGGAACTATTACTTGTGTGGCTCAACATGTTCCTGTCGGGTTTGGCGAACCTATTTTTGACAAACTTCATGCCAGATTAGGACATGCTATGCTTACAATAAATGCCGTAAAAGGTTTTGAATATGGTAGCGGATTTGAAGGCACTACATTAAAAGGATCTGAACATAATGATGCTTTTAACACTGATGGTTCAACTAAAACAAATCTTTCTGGCGGAATACAAGGAGGTATTTCTAACGGAATGGATATTTATTTCAAGGTTGCTTTTAAACCTGTAGCTACACTTCTACAGAAATATGAAACCATAGATGATAAAGGTAAATTGATTACTGTACAAGGTAAAGGTAGACACGACCCTTGTGTTATACCAAGAGCTGTACCAATTGTAGAGGCTTTAACTGCAATGGTGTTGGCAGATTTTTATTTACTAGATAAAACAAGGAAATTATAACAAACCAATATTGGGATAATTCCTTTTATAAGGTATATTTGTCCCCTCATAAAAAAATAAAAAAATGACTGAAGGATTATACGCAAAATTTAACACCACAAAAGGTGATATATTAGTTAACTTAACATTTGACAAAACACCAGGTACTGTTGGTAATTTTGTCGCTTTGGCTGAAGGAAAATTAGAAAACAACATACATCCACAAGGGACACCTTATTATAACGGATTAAAATTTCATAGGGTAATTCCAGATTTTATGATTCAAGGTGGCTGCCCACAAGGCACAGGTACAGGTAACCCTGGTTATAGTTTTGAAGATGAATTTCATCCTGAATTAAAACACGACAAACCTGGCGTGCTATCTATGGCCAATTCTGGACCAGCAACCAATGGCAGTCAATTTTTTATTACGCATATTGCAACCCCTTGGCTAGATAATAAACATACCGTTTTTGGTTTTGTCATTGAGGGACAAGACATTGTTGATGCCATTCAACAAGACGATATATTAACTAATCTAGAAATTTTAAGAGTCGGTACTACAGCTGAAAACTTTAATGCTATTGAGGCTTTTAGAACTTTTGAAGGTGCAAGAGAAAAACGTGAAGCTGAAGAAAAACAAAAGCAAGAAAGTATTTTAGATGCTGAATCAGCAGGATTTATTAAAACTGAAAGTGGACTCAGATATCAAATCATACAAGAAGGAAACGGAAAAAAGCCAAATAAAGGCGATATGGTTTCTGTTCACTATAAAGGTCAATTATTTGACGGAACTGTATTTGATTCTTCATATAAACGTAAGCAACCCATTGATTTTGCTGTAGGTGTTGGTCAAGTAATCGCTGGTTGGGATGAAGGTATTCTTCTTTTAAAAGTTGGTGACAAAGCTCGTATGGTTATTCCTTCTGAATTAGCATACGGTTCTAGAGGTGCAGGTGGAGTTATCCCTCCAAATACTCCTTTAATCTTTGATGTAGAACTTGTTGCTATTAAATAAATCAAACACAAGCGAATAAACAAGCTCCTTAACGGAGCTTTTTTTGTACTTGACTATCTAATTTTAAAAACTTAACTTTGTTGTTACTGTTTAACTATTAATTATCCAAAAACTAAATAAACATAATGATTATAGAACCTAGAACACGCGGATTTATA
>JAJRPL010000221.1 GCA_024280815.1 Bacteroidota bacterium | reverse complement strand
GGTATATAATCCTTGAAACAAAGTACCGTGTAAATAGGTAGGTACTGCTGGTGCAAAGGTAGAAAGATAGGCTCCCATAGAACAGAATTCATCCGTAAGGTGAGCCACTATTTTACCATCTTTATCAAAGCCCATTTTAGATTTCACTACATGATCTCTACCATGTGCATCGGTTAAAAAGGCTTCACTTCTGTCTGATGTCCATTTAATAGGACGCCCTACTTCTTTACTTGCCCAAGTCAATAAAGCTTCTTCTGTATAATGATAAATTTTACTACCAAAACCACCACCAACATCATAGGATACGATACGTACTTTATGCTCAGGAATACCCAACGCAAAAGCACACATTAATAAACGAATTAAATGTGGATTTTGTGTACTTGTATATAAGGTCCATTTATCAGCATTTACATCATAATCTGCAATATAACTTCTAGGCTCCATAGCGTTGGGAGCCAATCGCTGATTTACAAATTCCATTTCAGTAACATGATGTGCACTTGCCAAAGCAGCTTCTACTTCAGCTCTATCATTACCAATACACCAATCAAACGCTCTATCGTCTGGAAACTGGCTGTGTACCAATGGTGCTCCGCCTTCCATAGCTTTTTTAGGACAAGTAACTGCTGGTAACTCTTCATAATCTACTTCTACCAATTCGGCAGCATCTCTTGCCAGTTCTAAGGTTTCAGCAATCACGATTGCTACAGCTTCACCCAAATGACGAATCATGTCTTTTGCCAATAAAGGATGCAAAGGTTCTCGCATGGTTTCACCATCTTTAAAATCTACTTGCCATCCACAAGGCACACCGTATTCACCACAACCATCTTGTCCTGTAAATATGGCTACAACACCTTCTGCTTTTACTGCTGCACTTGTATCAATGCTCAATACTTTTGCATGTGCATATGGACTTCGTACAAATGCCGAATGGGTCATATTTGGCAATTTAATATCATCAGTATATTTACCTGCTCCTTTAAGGAAACGGGCATCTTCTCTTCTTTTTATTGATTTTCCTATATATTTTCCCATGACTAGCTGTTTATTTTATCAGCAGCATGCTGAATTGATTTAACAATATTATGATATCCTGTACATCTGCAAAAATTACCTTCCAATCCGTGACGAATTTCTTCTTCTGTAGGATTTGGATTATTCTTTAGGATATCTGCTGCAGTCATCACCATACCAGGTGTACAAAATCCGCATTGCAATCCGTGTTCTTCTTTAAAAGCTTGTTGTATAGGATGCATGGTGTCGCCATCTGCCATTCCTTCTATGGTAGTGATTTCACATCCGTTTGCTTGTACCGCTAAAAGTGTACAAGATTTTACTGCATTACCATCTAAAGTAATGGTACATGCTCCACAGCTACTGGTATCACAACCAATATGCGTGCCTGTGAGACTCAGTGTTTCACGTAAATATTGTGTCAAGCTAATTCTTGGCTCAATATCATGCGAATACTGCTTCCCATTGATCGTTACTGTAATTTGCATAGTAAATGATTATTTTGGTTATTATTTATTTTTTTCTATTTCTTCTTCTAAGGCTTTAAAAAATTGTTTAGACAAGGTACTTACCACTCCACTCATAATCCGTTGTCCCATCCTACCTAGTAAACCAGACATTTTGGCTTCACCTGTATATTGAATTTCTGTCTTGCCATCCTCTTGAGAAACCAATTTTAAACCAATTTCAGCTTTTGCATTTCCAATTTTACTTTTTTGATCGAGTACCACCACACAACTTTCACCTTCTACTTTGTTTTCTAAGGCTAAATCACCTTCAAAATCACCACGTACAGGCCCCACTTTTACTTCAGAAATGGCATTGTATTTATCTTCGCCTTTAGCCTCTAAGGTTTTAACACCTGGTGTAATTTTTTCAAGCACTCTCGGATCTACTATCATTTTCCAAATCAATTCTGGTGTAGCATCAATACTGTATTTTCCTGTAATTTTCATGTGCTTTTTATAATATATAGCTTAAATGTAATCTATGTTTTACTTTATCATATTCACAATAAAACGATAGCTACGCCACAATATAGTAAATTATTGTATTTTTTTTTACTCTATTGAGGTATTTTTACTTATTTAATTCAATTCTAAATAATCAAATTGTATTATTTTATAAAGTAAATATTTGTACCTTCACATTATAAATCGCATTCAAAAATGAAAGAAATTAATGATATTATTACTGCATATAATGACTTAGATTTATCTAAAAACAAAGTGGCTTTAGCTACTGTAATTTATGTTGAAGGCTCATCATACAGGCGTGCTGGAGCTAGAATGTTAGTGCAAGATAATGGTATTTGGATTGGTGGAATTAGTGGCGGATGCTTAGAAGGCGATGCTTTAAAAAAAGCCAATCATTGTATAGCACGAAACAAAGTTGAAGTAGTACGTTATGATACATCTAAAGAAGATGAAGAACAAATTGGTGCGGGTTTAGGTTGTAACGGAATTATTGATGTCTTGCTTTCTCCTATAATTCAAGAAGACAGCAACAATCCTATTCATATTTTAGAGTCTTGTGTAAACGATAGAAAAGCAAATTGTTTAGTTACTATTATCAATTCTGATCTTGACGGGCTCTCCGCTGGCGAAATGTATAAATACAATACTGAATCTAAGTTTCCTGAACAGCTTACAGCCGATATAAATGCTGCACTAATTTCAGGACGGTCTAGTGTAAAAACGTATGACAACCTATCTGTGTTTATTGAAATTTTACTCCCTTCCCTTAACGTTGTTTTATTTGGAAGTAGTTATGATATCTATCCACTATTAAAAATAGGTCATGAACTGGGATGGCATATGAGTGTCGTTACCAATCCTGCAAAAGCAAGTCGGAAAATGCAATTATTAAGCGATACTATTTATCCTAAAGATGCTACCATTCCTTATGATGATTTTACGGCTTTTGTACTCATGGCACACGATTATAAAACCGATAAAGATAATTTAGTCATGGCATTACAGACAAACGTGCCTTATGTAGGTATGCTTGGCCCTCTAAAAAGAAAAAACAAAGCCATAAATGAATTGAAAGATAACGGACAAACATTTACAACAGAACAATTAAACAGGCTTTACAATCCTATTGGATTAGATATAGGTTCTTCAACACCAGAAGAAATTGCGTTGGCAATATTAGCGGAGATTAGAGCTCATTTTCTGGTAGAAATGGTCGGTTTTTACGTGAAAAAGTTGGGACTATTCATGAGAGAGGTTAAGAGTTGGAAGTTGGAAGTTGGAAGTTAAGGAAAATTACGAATTTAGTTACACATTAAATAAAATTGATGAACTTGTTTAACAATTTTTTTTCAAAAAAAGAAGACCCTATACACTCATACCAAGATTTTTGGAATTGGTTTCAAACCCATGAAAAAACCTTTTTTAAGGTTGTAAAAAAACATAATAACATTGAGAAAGATTTTTTTGATAAAATCTCTCCCAAGTTAAATGAACTTAAAGATAGTTTCTCTTTTTTAACTGGTATGTTTGACGACAATACTGTCGAATTAGTTCTTACAGCTGATGGAACAATAATGAATCTTGTTTTTGTTGAAGAACTAGTTAAAGCTGCTCCAAGCATAAAAGGATGGAAATTTACGGCACTAAAACCTGCAATACCTATTGAAAATGTTAGTATTGAAATGGACGACTATACATTTAATAAGGAGAATATTTTTTTTTATTCAAATGAACATTCGGAATATCCTGACGAAATTGACATTACCATTGTACACAATGATTTTAGTAACGACAATCAAGCTACCATTATTAACGGATCGTATATATTCTTAGACAATTATTTAGGTGAATTGGATTTTGCCACTACAATTGACCATTTAACATTTTGTAGAAAAGAGGAGGCATCTAAAGAGTTAGTGCCTATCCATAAACTAAAAGATTTTTTAATTTGGAGAGAAAAAGAATTTATTGAAAAGTATGAAGGTAAAAGATACCAAACCGAAGAGGAAGGTTATTCTGGTCTTGAGGCAGAACTAAAAAACGGAATGCCTTTGATTGCAATTATCAATACTGATTTACTTGAATGGGACAGTAAAGCTTCGCATCCATGGGTTATGATTGTTGAGATAAAATATGATGGTGAAAATAAAAATGGAATGCCCAATGAAGATGATTATAATTTACTCAAAGAAATTGAGAGTGAAATATTAAATGAGTTAAAGGATACAGAAGGCTATTTATACATCGGAAGACAAACAGCTGAAAATGTTCGTGAAATTTATTTTGCCTGTAACGATTTTAGAAAACCATCAACCGTTTTATATAAACTACAGAAAAGTTATGCAAACAAAATTGAAATGACTTATGATATTTTTAAGGATAAATATTGGCAGTCTTTTAATCGGTTTCAAGGCTAATGTTGGTTATGAGATTTTAGTATTGGAGTTTGATGACAGGTGAACGATGTTGGAAGTACATCGAGCTTCTAGCATCAGACAAAACAACTGACTTTGTACTTCTAGCATCGAATTATTCCTTCCACACCACAGGAAAAGCTTCGCTGTCTAATACATCACCATGTACTAATCCAGGATCTTCTTTAGGTATGGCCACTTTACCTTTTCTTTTATTGTATCTTACATCATCACCCGTCCATCGGGTTGCCCAAGCACGTCTTCTATTATTAGATGTATTTCCTTTAGCTCCATGAACAATCATTCCTTGAAACACTAAACAATCACCAGGTTTCATGTCCCAACCCAATATTTTATATTTAGCAGGTTCTGCATCAATGTTGGGTAATTCTGGCAAGCCAGTTCCTTCATAAGGGCTGTCATCTAAAAAATTATGGGGATTATATTCTTTCCAAAGGTGACTATTTGCAACATATTTTAAACTGGTTTCTTTATCTATTACATCAAGTGGTAGCCAGATTGAAGCCACCTGCTTACCTGAAATTGCCCAATAAGGTTGGTCTTGAT
Organism: Bacteroidota bacterium; assembly: GCA_024280815.1. GTDB lineage: Bacteria > Bacteroidota > Bacteroidia > Flavobacteriales > Flavobacteriaceae > Aureibaculum. Next base: position 25 of record JAJRPL010000221.1, on the reverse strand, counting down.
GCCAAGGCGTTGGTTCGCCTGTGCC
>JAJRPL010000220.1 GCA_024280815.1 Bacteroidota bacterium | reverse complement strand
GATAGTTTTCTCTTGTGCAAATGTAAATTGCACTACAAACGCTAGTAATAGCGTTAAAATTCTAGTAAATCTTTTTTTCATGTTTGTATATATTTGAATTAATTGTGGCAAAAATGCTAAAATTATGTTAATAAAACAATTAAATTAACATAATAATGCATGTTAGAATGATTTCTGGAAAGGTTTTAGGCACTTTTTTCTTCTCTCTCTCTCTCTCTCTCTCTCTCATTTTTTGTTTATAAAATTAAAACAAACTAACAATTTTAATATGAAAACGTGAATTATCGAAGGTTAATGGAGTGTCAGAAAACCCGCCTATTGCATAGCTAAGATTTACAAAACCTAGTTTTGAAGTAAAGGCATAGCCGAGACCTAATGCATATAATTTTGAAGTTTGGCTACTGTTGTCTGTAAAGCCAAGGTCTGTTATAGTATATATATATGATGTGTTGTTTGGCGTAAATCGATATTCAATAGTTGAAAGACTATACTTTGATGCTAATAAACTTTCTTCGTCAAAGCCTCTGATGGAGTTTGACCCTCCAATTCTAAAAAGTTCATTATTGAATAATTCTTTAGAGTTTAGTAACGCACTTTGATTTTGTAAAAAAACATGATGTTTCCTATTTAAACTCCATAAAAAATGAGTTTTTAGATAGAATTTTGATTGGTTGCTGATAGTGTCTTCACTTTTTCTTCTTCCAGTAAGTGCTTCGCTATAAAAATTGAATTTTTTTGGAAAAAGCGGATGGGTATTAAAGACTTGATAGTTGTAGTTTAAGCCGTAAAATAAATTTTTGAAATCATTAATAGTATTGCTGTTAATTGTGAGTAGGTTTGTTGAGTTTTCTGATAAGAGTGTAAGCCCTAATGAATTTCTGTAATTTATCTTATAAGGTAATTCAAATTTTATTGAAGTGTTTATAAAAGAAGAATCTTGTTTGTAAATATTCAGCCTTGCATTTGGTGAAAATTTTGAGTTAAATAGATATGGTAATGAAAGACTGATGTCAAAAAGTTGTCGCTCTTTTCCGTTATTTTTCCAAATTAAAGAAAAATTTTCACCAGTATTGAAAATGTTATTTAGAGATAGATCTAAATATCCATTAAAAAGAAGTCCTTTTCCGTTTTCTTTTGAGGTAAAACCAATTAAGCCATCAAATTTATTTGAAACTTTCTTTTTTAAGTACAAATAAACAATGGTTGAATCATTCGTAAATAGAACTTCTGGAGGTTTTGTCTCAGTGACAAATGATAATGTATTGATGGTATTTGAAATTTGGTCTAATTTATCCTTTGTAAACAACGTATTGGTTTTTAATTTTAAATGATGTTTGAGATATGCTTTTGGAAAATCAGTGTATCCATTAATAATAACCTTGTCAATTTTTCTTGAATGAGATTTTTTAATATAAAGGTCGGCTACTATAGTATCATTTTTAATAGCGATATTTTTTAATACTGCTCTGGTAAAAGAGTTACCTTGTTTTTCAAAAAGGGAGGTGATGGTTTTTAAGGTTGTTGATAACTCCTCAGGAGTTACTTCAAAATAATTATTGGTAACTGAAAATCTAAATTCATTTAAAAGCTGTTTTCTGTTTAAGTATTGATTCGGATAATAGACTTTAATCATCTTTATCTTATTTCTTAAATTAAAATATGCCGTGTAAATAATTTTTTTTCGGCTAATGAGTTTCCCTTTTTTGGAGTGGTTGGGGGGCGGCTTTTAATGATGCTATCTATTTTATAATTTAGAAAGCCTATTTTCTCAAGTTGTCGTTTTATTGAATCTATAGATTTATGTAAAGAAACTTCTGTTAAGTGCTCTTTTTGATAGATGAGACTCTGTAAGACCAATGTAGAGGTGCTGTCAATTGCTATAATTTTTAACTGTAATTTTTGACCAAACGAATGGTTAAAAAGGCATAAAAATAATAGGGTGTATATATATGGTACAGAACTCTGTTTCAAATCAGGTCAAAAATAGTTAAAAAACTGTTGAATAAATGCCCCTTTTTAACTATTTTTAAATTGGTGATAAATTTTAGCTAACACCTGTTTGAAACTCCAAATATTATTTATACATTTGCAAACTCTTAAAAAGAGGGTTTTTAATAAAATGGAAAAACAATAATTAATTATATGCCAACTATACAACAATTAGTACGCAAAGGAAGAACCAAAATAACTAAGAAGAACAAATCGGCTGCGTTAAATTCTTGTCCACAACGAAGAGGTGTATGTACGCGTGTTTATACAACAACACCAAAAAAACCAAATTCAGCTATGCGTAAAGTAGCAAGGGTAAGGTTGACAAATGGTAATGAGGTAAATGCATACATACCTGGAGAAGGACATAATTTACAAGAGCACTCGATAGTATTAGTTAGAGGAGGAAGAGTAAAAGATTTACCTGGAGTTAAATATCATGTAGTTCGTGGTGCTTTAGATACTGCAGGAGTTGAAGGACGAACTCAACGCCGTTCAAAATACGGAACAAAACGTCCTAAAAAATAACAAGTCCTGAATTTATTTCAGGATCTAAATCAATAACTTAAGAAGTAATGAGAAAAAGAAGTGCCAAAAAAAGGATTCTTTTACCAGATCCTAAATTTAATGATCAATTAGTTACGCGTTTTGTAAATAACTTGATGAAAGATGGTAAAAAATCTACAGCTTTTAAAGTGTTTTATGATGCTTTAGAGCTTGTGGAAGAAAGAAAACAAGACGAAGAAAAAACATCGTTAGAGATTTGGAAAGACGCTTTGTCTAATGTGATGCCACATGTAGAAGTGAGAAGTAGAAGAGTAGGTGGTGCAACCTTTCAAATTCCGATGCAAATTAGAGCAGATAGAAAAGTTTCTATGGCTATTAAATGGTTGATTCTTTATGCACGTAAGCGTAATGAAAAATCTATGGCTCAACGTTTAGCTGGTGAAGTTTTAGCAGCTGCAAAAGAAGAAGGAGCTGCAGTTAAGAAAAGAACCGATGTGCATAAAATGGCAGAGGCAAATAAAGCATTTTCACATTTTAGATTTTAATTAGAAATGGCTAGAGATTTAAAATTCACAAGAAATATTGGTATTGCAGCACATATTGATGCTGGTAAAACCACAACTACAGAACGTATTCTTTATTATACAGGTGTAAGTCATAAAATTGGAGAAGTACATGATGGTGCTGCTACAATGGACTGGATGGAGCAAGAGCAAGAACGTGGTATTACAATTACTTCTGCTGCTACAACATGTGAGTGGAATTTTCCAACTGAAAATGGGAAGTCTGTAGATGAGACTAAAGGGTATCATTTTAATATTATAGATACTCCGGGTCACGTTGATTTTACAGTGGAAGTAAATAGGTCGTTAAGAGTTCTTGACGGATTAGTTTTCTTGTTTTCTGCTGTTGATGGTGTTGAACCTCAATCAGAAACAAACTGGAGATTGGCTGATAATTACAAAGTGCCAAGAATTGGTTTTGTAAATAAAATGGATCGTCAAGGGTC
>JAJRPL010000219.1 GCA_024280815.1 Bacteroidota bacterium | reverse complement strand
TTTAGTACAGAAAGTGATACTGAAGTTATCATTCAAATGTATAAAGAATATGGCTCAGATTTTATACATCGAGTTAATGGAATGTTTGTCATTTCAATTTATGATACTGAAAGTAAGAATATTTATATATGGAGAGATAGATTTGGAATAAAGCCATTTTATTATACCATTCAAAAAGAATCTTTTATAGGCTGTTCTGAAATAAAACCAATATTACTTGATAAAGAATTAGAAAATTTTAAGTGGAATAAATATGCATTATCAAGTTATATTAAAGATTCTATAACACATTATTCAAATGAGACTTTTTATGAAGGAATTTTAAATTTAGAACCAGGTTTTTTTATAGAAATAAATACCTTGAATAATGATTTTAAAATCTCAAGGTATTTCACTTGGAAGAAGTTAGAGGAGGTTGATTCTAAAATTAGTTCTGATAAATTAAAACGTCTATTAAAGGATAGTGTTAAAATAAGAATGAGAAGTGATGTAGGCTTCTCTTCAGCATTAAGCGGTGGTATTGATAGTTCTTTAATTACCAGATTGATGCAAGAGGTTAAAAAAGATAATAAAATAGAGGTGTTTTCAATGCTAAGAGAATCAAAAGATGATTTTGACACAGAGTTTTCTTTAAAGTACAAAAAGCTATTCCCTGGAAATAATTACACGAGAGTTACACCTAGCAAAGATAAGTTAACTTCTATATTAGACGAAGTCATTTATTCGCAAGAAGAACCTTTTGGAGGGCCGTCAATTGTGTTACAGAACCTTATGTATAGATATATGAATGATAAAGGAATCAAAGTAATTATAGAAGGACAAGGTGGTGATGAGGTTTTTATAGGTTATGAACGCTATTTATTTAGAGATAACATAGTACAATTTTTCTTTAAGGGAGGCCTTAGTAAAATTTCAAACCAAACAGGAATACCCAAAATAAAAACTATTTTTTATTGGGTTTTTTTTAGATATTCTTTTATTAGGAAATATGCAAGTATTAAAAAATTTGGTTTCAAAACAGGTAAATTGTTAAAAAAATATTCTAATACAAATTATGTTGATAATTTTTCTAAAGATTTAAAAAAATCTGATATTAGAATTAATGAAATAACGAAGTTTCAATTGAGAAGATTATTGAATTACAGTGATAAAAACTCTATGGCAAGTAGTGTTGAGGTTAGATTACCTTTTTTAGATTATAGAGTCGTAGAAGCAGCAATAAGCATGAGTCCTACAAAAATGACAAAGGGTTATTGGAGTAAGTATTTATTGAGAACGTTTTTAGATGATTTTGGATTAAAAGAATTTGCTTGGCGGAAAAACAAAAATGGGTTTGATGCCCCAGATGAAATGTGGGACGTTTTGCAATTCTATCCGAAAATAAGTAGTGTTGAAAAATTCTTTTATCTTGATAATATGAAAAATATGGACAGTAAATTAAAATGGAAAATAGCAAATATAAGAGCTATTGAGAAAATTTATAATATATCTATTTAACATTATTAGAATAATATGAAAATAATTCTTTCACATGATGTAGATCACTTATACTGGCAAGAACATTACTTTAAAGACTTATACTTATTTGGTACAGTATTCAGAAATACCAAAGGCTTGATAAAAGGTGATATTGATTTTAAATTATACTTAAAAAGACTGAAATGTTGGGGCAGAATTCATCGTTTAGTAGAACTATCAAATTTTTATGGCAAAAATAATATCAAAGCAAATTTTTTCTTCGGAATGAGTAATGCGTTACATTTATCTTATAAATATAGGAGTGTAACGAGTCATGTGAATAAACTCATAAGCGAAGGTCATAAAGTAGGTACACATGGTATTTCGTTTAGTAATGCTAGACAGATTGATTTAGAATATAGAAGATTTAAAGAGATAAGTAATTTAAATGCTTTTGGAATTAGAAATCATTATTTACGTCTAAACGGATATACTCACAACCTTTTTGACCAACAAGGATATTTATTTGATTCTACAATTGAGAGTATAATGCACCCTTTTAAAATTAATGATATGTGGGAGATTCCTATAAGTATAATGGATGCTTCATTAGTTGTAGATTCTCAATTGAATCAAAATTTAGAGATTTGGAAAAGTAATACCCTTTTGAAATTAGAAAAAGCTATAAAAAGTCAAATTCCATATTTTGTTATAAATTTTCATGACCCTTTTTTTTCAGAAGATTTTCCTGTTATTAAAGAGTGGTTTATATGGTTGGTAAACTTTTTTAAAAAAGAAAGTTATATTTTTATTACTTTTGAAGAGGCTGTAAAGGAATTAAATGGAATTAATTAATACTAGATACAATTTTAGAAAACAGATATTACTTCAAATAAATTTATTTTAATAAAATGAAATTTAACATAAATAATATAATTGAAAAAATACCAGAGGTTGTTATTATCGGAAATATAAGCAATATTATTAGTAATGTAAGTCCTTTAAAGGATGCTAATACTGAATCTGTTATTTGGATAAAAAGGACTACAATTGACGCTATTGAAATAATTGAAAGTACAAAATCTCGTACAATAGTAATATCTGATAAAGTTAAATTTGATACTAATGAATATCCAGAGAAGGCTTTTGTAGTTACAAATAATCCAAAATTAACTTTTATTAGAATTCTTAAGGAGTTTTTTATTGAGAAAAGAGCTAATGGAATACATGATACAGCAATTATAAATAACGAATCAATTATTGGAAATAATTGTAGTATTGGGCCAAATGTGGTTATTGGAAAATGTAAAATAGGTAACAATGTAACAATACACGGTAATGTTTTTATTTATGATAACACTACTATTGGCAACAACGTAACTATAAATGCTAATACCACTATTGGTTCTGATGGTTATGGGTATGAAAGAAATGATTTAGGTGAGTTTGAAGAATTCCCTCATGTTGGAGGTGTTATTATTGGCGACAATGTAAATATTGGTGCAAATACTGCAATTGATAGAGGTGCATTAGGAAATACCATTATTGGAGATGGAGTGAAAATAGATAACCTTGTACATATTGCACACAATGTTGAGGTAGGTGATCATAGTGCTATTATTGCAAACTCAATGATAGCAGGAAGTGTTAAATTAGGGAAACAATCATGGATTGCTCCTTCTGCTTCTATTCTAAATCAATTAACTATAGGGAAAGAATCGGTTATTGGTATGGGGGCAGTTGTAGTTAAAAATGTTGCTGAAAAAATGACAGTTGCGGGTGTGCCAGCCAAACCGTTAAAAGATTTTATTAAAATTCAAAAATTTTTAAAAGAAAATGGAAGTAAATAATGTGTTAATTCTTTCGCCACATACAGATGATGCTGAATTAGGCTGTGGTGGTACAATATCTAAATTTCTCAGAGAAGGTAAAAATATTTTTTGGGTTGCTTTCTCAACAGCTGAAGAATCACTTCCTAATCATTTGCCAAAAGATACTTTGGTTAAAGAGTTTACGAGTGTAGTTAAAGACTTAGGCTTAAAAGATGAAAATTATAAAATTCTAAATTTTCCAGTAAGAAAATTGACTAATTTTCGTCAAGAAGTTTTAGAAGAATTGGTTGAAATCAGAAATCAGTTTAAACCAGATTTAGTTATAGGACCATCACTAAATGATTTTCATCAAGATCATACAGTAGTAGCAAATGAAATGATTAGAGCTTTTAAAACTAGTTCTAGTATTATTTGTTATGAGTTACCATGGAATCATATTAAATTTGATACACAAATGTTTGTTGAATTGGAACCAGAAGATATTGAAAGTAAGTTAAAAATGATGTGGCATTATAAATCACAATTAGAAGTATTGAGACATTATTTTACTGAAGATTTTGTAAGAGGTATAGCCAGTACTCGTGGTGCTCAAATAGGGCAAAAATATGCAGAATCATTTGAAGTTATTAGATGGAGAATTAAGTGAGAAATAATAAAAAAATTTGGTACATATCAAAATATGCAGGAACACCAACTAAAGGCGGCCCTATAAGGCAATATTTATTTTCAAAACATTTTGCATTAAAAGGACACGAAACAGTATTAATTTCATCAAACTCTAATGGGTTCGAGTATAAAGAGTTTACTGAAGATTTTATTCTATATGAAAAACCTTTATTCAAACATTACGTATTAAAAGGCAGTAAAATTAGCTTAGGTTTTAATGTAAAAAGAATACTATCATGGTTTTTATTTGAATTTAGAGTACGTAAATTTTTAAAAAAACAAAATATTGTAAGCGGAGATACTGTAATTGTTTCATCATTATCTATTCTCACCTTTTTGACTGGCATTTATTTAAAGAGTAAATATGGTGTTAATCTCATTGTAGAAGTAAGAGATATTTGGCCACAATCATTAATTGACTTAAAGAATTTAAGTAAATTCAATCCGTTTGTGATGGTACTTTCAGCAATTGAAAAAAAAGGATATAAAAAAGCCAATTATATAGTAGGTTCTATGGGTAATTTAGGTGAACATATAAAAAATGTAGCCCCAGGGCACGAAAACAAATACCGTTATATCCCTATGGGTTTAGATAAATCGGTTTTGGGTAAACCTACTGATAAAAATAGACTTGCAACTAAAAGTTTTATTATAGGCTATGCAGGCTCTATTGGTATAGCAAATAATATAGATTTAATTTTAGAGGCTGCAAGTATTTTAAAAAATGATTCGAGAATAAAGTTCAAAATATTAGGTGATGGTGTATTAAAAGAGTTTTATAAAAATAAATATAAAGAATTAAAAAATGTTAAATATTTACCATCTGTTAAGAAAAGTGAAGTAGCTGATTTTTTAAATACTTGTGATATTTTATTAAACCCCATTGCCGAAAAGGATATATATAAATATGGAGTATCTCCTAACAAATGGATAGATTATATGTATGCTGCAAAACCTTTAATAGTTCCTTTTAATGGATATAGAAATATTATTAATGAAGCTGAATGTGGAGAATTTATTGATACTGATAACCCAGAGTTGTTGGCAAAAACAATAATTAAATATTCAAAGATGTCTAAAGAAGGATTACAAAAAATAGGCAAAAGAGGAAAAAAATATCTTGAAGAGAATTTAACCTATGAAAAACTTTCAGATAAGTATATAGAACTTTTTTAATATAATTAATTTCTTTAATCGAAAGAATTCCCCGAGGCTCTGCCTCGGTGGTCAAAAAGGAAAGTTTGAAAACCTGAGGTTTTCATCAAACTAAAAATAAAATTTTTTCCGCTTGATACCTCTATGGCTCTGCCTCGAGGTAGTTCATTTTCAATAGAGATTCCTCCTAAGTCGGAATGACACAAAGCTGATAATTATACATTCATCAATTTATATGAGATTTTGTCATACCTCCATGTAGCCATTTCGGAGGACGAAGACCTCATAGGTTGTTCGTTTTAAGATTTTTTTACTCAAGTAATTTTAAAATTAAGTAAAAACATCAATGAAATGATACATATATACTGTAAATATGTTTATGTAATGATATTTTTGTATCTTGGCAGAAAATAATATATGCAAAATTTAAGGCAACAGTTTTATGTAAAGTACGCTTTAGTACAAACTAAAAACATTAGAAATTTTATTAAAACTATAGATTGGACAGATAGATTTATTGGGATAAAAGGAAGTAGAGGAGTAGGGAAAACAACATTAATTTTACAGTATCTCAAATTAAAATTTAAACCTAATAATTCAGTTTTATATGTAAGTCTTGATAGTTTATATTTTCTTGAAAATAGATTATATGATTTGGCAAATGATTTCTATACAAAAGGAGGTAAATTTTTAGCGATTGATGAAGTACATAAATATCCTAATTGGGCTATTGAGTTAAAGAATATGTATGATGATTTTTCTGAGTTAAAGGTCGTTTTTACAGGTTCATCTTTATTACACCTTAATGAAGCAAAAGCAGATTTAAGTAGACGTGCAGTAATGTATAGCATGCCAGGCTTATCTTTTAGAGAGTATCTAAATTTTGAAACTACTATTAGTTTTGAAATTTATAAATTAAGTGAAATATTAGAAAATCATGTTGAAATAGCAATTGAAATAAAACAGAAAATAAAACCTTTACAATATTTTAATGATTATTTAGATTACGGCTATTATCCATTTTATCTGGAAAATAAAAAAACATTTCATCAAAAATTAAACGAAATAATTTTAACCATTCTTGAAGTTGACATTCCTCAATATGCCCTAATTCAAACCTCAAATATAATTGCATTAAAGAAATTGTTATCTGTTATAAGCAAGTCTGTTCCGTTTAAGCCTAATATGAACTCCTTGAGTAAAATTACAGGTATAAGTTTAAATACAATGAAGTTATATTTAAAATTACTAGCAGAAGCAGAGATATTACAATTACTTTATGTTGAAAATAAAGGCATTAATAGTTTAAATAAACCAGAAAAAATATATTTAAACAATTCTAATTTAATGAATAATTTAAGTTTAGATTCCAATATAGGTAACAGTAGAGAGACTTTTTTTTTCAACCAGCTTAGTGTGAAAAATAAAGTGAATGCATCAAAAACAACTGATTTTTATGTGAATGAAAAATATTCATTCGAAATTGGCGGAAAAAATAAAACTCAAAAACAAATAAAGAATATTAATAATTCCTATCTCGTAAAAGATGATATTGAAATAGGTTCAACGAACAATATACCACTTTGGTTGTTTGGATTTTTGTATTAGGATCTCAACAAAACACTGATTTTTTAAGAAGAAATAGATAAAAGTTTTTAAAAACAATAAAAATATTAAGTTAACGTGAGTTATATGATACCTCTATGTAGCCATTTCGTATTAAGGATAGTTATTATTAATACTACATTTAATATAAGAAAACGGTTAAATTTGAGTTATATATAATTTATAACAAACATAATTAAATTATGAAATTAGATATTATTGCAGGGGCAAGACCCAATTTTATGAAAATTGCCCCAATCATTGAAGAGCTTGAAAAGGTAAAAGAT
>JAJRPL010000218.1 GCA_024280815.1 Bacteroidota bacterium | reverse complement strand
GTGGTATGGGTATTACAGGTGAATATTCTATCATGCGACACATGATGAACTTAGAATCTGTAATTACCTACGAAGGCACTCATGACATTCACTTGTTAATTACAGGTATGGATGTTACTGGGTTAAATGCTTTTAAGTAATCTACTTATGCAACTTTAACTGTATTCGTTTTCTAGCAACATCAACCTCTAATACTTTTACAATAATTTGCTGATGCAAACTCACAATAGCATTTACATCTTTCACAAACGTATCTGATAGATTAGAAATATGAATCAAGCCACTTTCTTTAATCCCAATATCTACAAAACAACCAAAATTGGTTATATTATTGATGATACCTGGTAATAATTGTCCTTCTTTTACATCATTTATGGTTCTAATATTTTGATTAAAAGTAAATACTTTTGCTGTCTCTCTAGGATCTATTCCTGGTTTTTCTAGCTCAGAAATAATATCAGTTAACGTAGGTAGTCCAACCGTCGAACTAACATATTTTTCAAGCTTAATTTTTTTTAGTGTTTCACTGTTTCCTATTAATTCTTCTACCTTTTTTTGCTCATCTTTAGCCATTTTGGTAACAATAGCATAACTTTCAGGATGTACAGCTGAATCATCTAAAGGGTTTTTGGCATTTTTAATTCGTAAAAAACCTGCACCTTGTTCAAAAGCTTTATTACCCAATCTAGTAACTTTTTTTATGTCTTTTCTTGAAATAAAAGCTCCGTTTTTATCACGATAAGTTACAATATTTTCTGCTAATTTAGGACCAATACCAGAGACATAACTCAATAAAGATTCACTTGCTGTATTTATATTTACACCAATGGTATTTACGCAACTTTCTACAACAGTATCTAAGCTCTGCTTTAATTTAGTTTGATCAACATCATGTTGGTATTGTCCTACACCAATAGATTTGGCGTCAATTTTCACCAATTCAGCTAAAGGATCTGCCAATCTTCTACCAATAGAAATTGCACCTCTTACTGTAACATCGTAATTAGGGAACTCATCACGAGCAATTTTTGACGCTGAATAAATAGACGCTCCTGCCTCACTTACCACAAAAACTTGAACGTCTGTATTGAATCTTATTTTGCGAATTAATTGTTCCGTTTCACGTGATGCTGTTCCATTTCCAATAGCAATAGCTTCAATTTTATAAGCATCAACCAATGAATTTATTTTTTTTATAGCTCCAATACTGTCGTTTTGGGGAGCATGCGGATAAATGGTTTCATTATGCGTCAAATTACCTTGAGCATCTAAACAAACAAGCTTACAACCACTTCTAAAACCCGGATCAATGGCTAAAATCGTTTTTTCGCCCAACGGAGCTCCTAATAACAATTGTTTTAAATTCTTTGCAAAGACCAAAATAGCAGATTCATCAGCCTTTTCTTTAGCTTGACTTAAAATTTCATTTGATATTGCAGGAAACAGTAAGCGTTTATAGGCATCATCTATAGCCAACTCAAGTTGGTCTGCACAAACATTATTAGAACGTATAATTCGATCTTCAATTTTAGTCAAAGCTCTATGATTATCAATTTCAATTTTTACACGGATAAATCCTTCTTTTTCTGCACGAAGTATTGCCAATAATCTGTGTGAAGGAATCTTATTTAAAGACTCACTCCAATCAAAATAGGCTTCAAATTTTTGTGCTTTTTCATCGTCCTTTTTTGTTTTTATAACTTTGGTGTTGATGGTTGCATAACGTTCTAGTTGATAACGTAGATTATTTCTGATATCTGTACGTTCATTAATCCATTCTGAAATTATGTGTCTTGCTCCTTCAAGAGCTTCCTCTACAGTTTTAACAGCAGAAAGGTATTTTAATGCAATAGATTCTATATCATTTGCATTTTGTGACATGATAATCTTTGCCAACGGTTCTAATCCATTATTACGGGCTGTTTCAGCTTTGGTTTTTCTTTTTTTCTTAAAAGGAAGATAAATATCTTCTAATGAAATTAGATTTGACGTTTTTTGAACCTTGAGTTTAAGTTCATAGGTTAAAACATCTTGTTCTTCTAATGATTTTAGAATGGCTTTCTTTCGTTTTTCTAAAGCTTCGAATTGTTCCTTAAACTTCACGATCTCACCCATCTGTACCTCATCTAAATTACCTGTACGTTCTTTTCTATACCTAGAAATAAACGGAATGGTACAGTCTTCATTGAGTAATTCAACCGTGTTTTTAATTCCCTTTTCAGAGAGGTTTGTATATGATTTTATATAGTGAAGAAGTTGCATTTTAAATTATCTGGTGTTTTAAGAAATTCAAAAGTATAAAAAATGTTACGATAAAAATATACTACTTTTGTTTTGATGCGATTTACATTTAAAAAAGAAGAAAAGCTGAAAAGCAGAAAACTAATCAAACAATTGTTTGAAAAAGGAGAATCTATCTCTAAATATCCTTTACGGATAATTTATCTAAAACTTGAACATTCCTCTGAACACTCAATACAAGCCACCTTTTCTGCTCCTAAAAAAAAGTTTAAAAAGGCAGTTGATAGAAATAGAATAAAACGATTGATGCGAGAGGCTTATCGTAAAAATAAACACCTCTTATATGATGCTATTAACGAAAAACACATAATTATGTTTAC
>JAJRPL010000217.1 GCA_024280815.1 Bacteroidota bacterium | reverse complement strand
TGGTGAATGGCTTTACTTTCGCCAATCATTTCATAATTTTTACTTACTTTTTTCTTAAGTTTTTTATTTTCTACTACTAAATCTTTTTTATCCAACGCATTACGTACAGCATTGAGTAATCTGTTTAAATCTGGTGGTTTTGAAATATAATCGAAAGCACCCATACGCATAGTTTGTACGGCAGTATCTAAATCGCCATGACCAGAAATCATAATAAAAGGAATTTCAGGTTTTATTTTTTGGGTTTTTTCTAAGACTTCTACCCCATCCATTTTTGGCATTTTAATATCACAGAGTACCAAATCGTAATCGTTATCTTTAATCAAACTCATGCCTTTGAGTCCATCCTCAGCTCCTTCAACTTGATAAGTTTTATTCTCTTCAGAAATAATTTTTGTTAATACTCTAAGTATTGCGGCTTCATCTTCTATAATTAGTATTTTACTCATATTTTCGTGTTATATTATTAGATCTTGAATCAAGAGACAAGATTCATGATACAGTTCTCAAGACTTAAGACTTTAATTATTTAGACTGTCAATGAAATTTTAATTTTCTTTTTTAACCGTTATTAGTTCCCTTCCCTTTGGGAAGGGTTAGGGATGGGCTGCACATGCACATCTCTTTGCGGAAACGGTATCGTAATGTTATGATCTCTAAACGCTTTATCAATAGCAAAACGTATATCACTCTTTGGTATTGCCGACTTAAAACTATCATTTAAAGTAAAAACCAGTTTAAAATCTAAAGAGCTATCTCCAAAATTAGTAAAAAACACTGTAGGTTCAGGATGTTTATACACATCTTTATGGTTCTTTGCTACTGCTAATAAAATTTGTTCTACCAAAGCCGTATCACTGCCATAAGCAACACCAACGGTTATATTTTCTCTTGTGGTCGTTCCGTTTTCTGTCCAATTGTACAAGGTGTTTGTCAAATACAAATGGTTAGGTATCACCAATACTTTATTATCGAATGTTACTGCTCTAGTGGTTCTTAACTTTATCTCTTCAACTCTACCTACTTTTCCGTCTAATTCAATGATGTCACCTACATGAACCGATTGATCTATCAAGATAAAAATACCAGAAATAATGTCTTGAAAAAAAGTTTGCAATGCCAAACCAATACCTATAAGCAACGCTGTAGACGCTGCAAAAATTGCAGTAACATTAATCCCCATATTGTGCAAGGTCATTAAGAGAATAATAACATAAACAAACCACTTTATATAAGAAAATAAAGAAGTAAACTTCAATTTATCTTCTGTGGGTAATTTTCTTGTGATTAGTTTTTTTAACAACTTAATCACATAAGAAGCTATAAACAAGGTGACTATTACAATCAACAATGCTTTTACAGTAATATGGACATCATTTCCAAAAGTAAAAGAATATTCTAATATTTCGTTTAATTTATTCATATGATCTTATTGACAGTAAATGTACTAATATCTCAGCCATTTATACAAATCTTTATAGGTTGGTTTTTTACCGTACATTAAAATTCCTATTCTGTAAATTTTTGCAGCAAAAAACACAATAGCAAAAAATGTCAAAATCAATAATAGCATTGAAATGGCAATTTGCAATGGGGGAACTCCAAACGGTATTCTCATCAACATCACAATTGGTGAAGTTAGTGGGAAAATAGAAAAACCAACAGCAATTGAGCCGTGTGGATTCTCAATTACCGAAAAACCAACATAAATGGCTATCATTAAAGGTAACATTACTGGCATCATAAACTGTTGTGTGTCCGTTTCACTATCTACCGCAGCACCAATTGCAGCATAAATAGAACTGTAGGTTAAATAGCCTCCTAAAAAGTAAAAAATGAATGAGAAAAACATGGCTGCTAATGGCAGGTTTTTAATTTCTTGAAGGACTAAAGTTAAGTTTCCTTCTGTACTCTGCTTCATTTGCTCTATCATTTCAGGACTCATTGCCGGAGAACTGGTTGACAAAGCCGACATATCAGCACCAAATACCATCGCCAACATAACCATTAAAAGGCTTGCTGAGATTATCCAAATAATAAATTGCAAAATTCCTGCAAAGGCATTTCCTATAATTTTACCCAACATTAACTGAAAGGGTTTAACTGATGAAATAATAACCTCAATAATACGATTGGTCTTCTCTTCAATGACACTTCGCATTACAGAAGTACCATAAATTATAATAAACATAAAGATTAAATAACCAAAACCACCACCTGCAATCATCTTTAAAATACTACCAATTTTTGATGATTTCTCTCCTGAAAATTTTGAAGTAAGAATAGTAACATTGGTATCAGATTGTTCAATTTTTTGTAAATCAATCTCTAAATTTTTTAATTTAATATTTCTAATTCGTTTCGCTATTTTTGTTTCTAAACCAGTAATTATACTTATACCGGCAGCATCTTCTGAATAAAACTCAATGGTCTTTTCTACCGTAGTAATTGTATCCTTTTCTGGTATAAATAACAATCCGTAATACCCTGAACTCTGTGTAGCTACTTTTGCAGCTTCAACTCCTAATTCAGTTAAATCTTCATACGTAGTTGTTTCGGTATCAATAAAAATATCAGAAAATAATTGGCTTTCATCTACATAGGTTATCGTTCTTTGTTCTTCACTATTTTTTATATTTAAAAAAACAATCAAAGCTGTTAAACCTACCATTAATAACGGACTTAAAATTGTCATTATAATAAACGACTTGTTTCTAACTTTGGCTAAAAACTCCCTTTTTATAATTAATTTTAACTTACTCATTATCGCTCTGTTTAACTGCTTTTACAAAAATATCATGCACACTAGGTATTACCTCAACAAAATGATTCAGAATTCCTTTTGAATTTAAAAACTGCACCAAATCAGGAATGGAATCATTTCCTTTTACTTGAATATTGAGTTTTAATTTATCTTCAAGCGATTTAAAATTAGCTATTGAGATCTCAAACTTTTCTGCCAATTCTTTTTGAATTGACTCTTTATTATCAGTAATCAAACCTACTTCAAAAGTATTGGTTTTAAACTCTTTTTTTATTTCATTTAAATCTCCTTCTAAAATCTTATCTGCCTTATTAATCAATGCAATATGATCACATAGTTCTTCAACTGATTCCATACGGTGTGTGGAGAAAATTACAGTAGCACCTTCATCACGTAATTGTAATATTTCATCACGAATAATATTGGCATTTATAGGGTCAAAACCACTAAAAACCTCATCAAAAATTAACAACTTAGGTTTGTGCATTACGGTCACCACAAACTGCACTTTTTGTGCTTGACCTTTTGAGAGTTCTTGAATTTTTTTATTCCACCAACTGCCAATATCAAATTTATCAAACCAATATTTTAAACTACTTTTCGCATCTGCTTGGGTCATTCCTTTTAGCATTGCCAAATAAATAGCTTGCTCACCAACTTTCATGTTCTTATACAAACCTCGTTCTTCAGGTAAATACCCAATACTTTGTATGTCATTAGGTTTTAGCTCATTACCACTTAAATATACTTTACCTTGATCTGGCAAAGTAATTTGATTGATAATACGAATTAGGGTGGTTTTACCAGCTCCATTAGGCCCTAACAATCCAAAAATACTGCCTTCTGGTACTTCTATCGAAACATTATTTAGAGCTCTAAAGTCTCCAAAATTTTTAATAATATTTTCGACAATAAGTATGTTACTCATTTAATTTTAAAATTTAAATCTTAAGTAAAGAAAAGATTAGACAAAGAAAAGGGTTTATTGTTACATTAGAGAATTTTATAATTAATTTTTTTTATAAATTGTTTATCCTTATATTCAATAAATATTTTCCAAGAATTAATTTTGAATAAAAAAGAATACATTTGTAAAATAAACAGCCTTGAGCTAGCCCTCTAGGTATTAAAAAGAAATAATACTTTATATTTTGACAGAAGTTTCAGAATATTAAAACCCATTGGTGGGAAGCAACAACAATTTTATGGATTACCTGTTTACTATTTTAATTCCAGTTTTTAATGAAGAAGATAATTTATTACGAGTAGAGAAGGAATTACTAGCATTCACTAAAATTGCTATAAAAAAAACTAAAATTCTTTTTATTAATGATGGCTCTAAAGATAATAGTCAAGCACTCATCGAAGATATATGCAAAAGAAATTCAGAGTTTTCATATATAAGTTTTGAATCAAATAGAGGATTAAGTGCTGCTATCAAAGCTGGTTTTGATTCTGTAGATACTAAATTTACTGGGTATATAGACGCTGATCTTCAAACTTCTCCTGAAGATTTCAATCTACTCTTAAAATATTGCAACGATTTTGACCTGATTACTGGAGTTAGATCGAATAGAAAAGATAGTTTTGTAAAGAATATGTCTTCAAAAATTGCAAATGGCATTCGTCGTAGTTTTACGCATGAGGGTATGGATGATACAGGCTGCCCATTAAAGGTAATTCAAACAAGTTATGCAAAACAAATTCCAATGTTTAAAGGCTTACATCGATTTTTACCTGCAATGATTCTATTACAAAAAGGGAAAATAATTCAGATTCCAGTTCGTCATTTTCCAAGAATTGCTGGTCAAGCAAAGTTTGGTTTATGGAATAGATTGTTTGGTCCATTAATAGATTGTTTTGCATATTTATGGATGAAAAAAAAATACATTAGCTACACTATCGCTAAGCAAAGTAAATGAATACTTGGATAATATATAGCATTGGGTTTATTGCACAAATCTTATTTTCTTCTCGATTAATAATACAATGGACAACTTCAGAAAAACAAAAACGTGTTATTACGCCAACCTTATTTTGGACACTTAGTTTGATTGCCTCATTTTTATTATTTATTTATGGCTATTTAAGAGACGATTTTGCCATTATGCTTGGTCAAGGATTGACTTACTTTATATATATTCGAAATTTACAATTACAAAATCAATGGCGTAAATTTCCAAAATGGCTACAATGGTTTTTATTTTTAGTACCTATATTTATTACAGTCTTTTATTTTAATAATAACACGATAGATGTATATATACTCTTTAAAAATGAAGCTATTCCTCTATGGCTTTTAGTCTTAGGTGTTGTATCGCAAGTTATATTTACCTTACGTTTTGTATATCAATGGATCTATTCTGAAAAAAAACAAGAATCAACATTACCCTTTGGTTTTTGGGTATTAAGTTTAATAGGTTCTTGTTTAATATTGACCTATGCTATTTTTAGACGTGATCCTGTTCTTTTTATTGGTCATATATTGGGCGTTATTATCTATATTCGGAACTTATTTTTACTCAAAAGAACATTATGAAAAAATGGTTAGAGAAACATCCTATTACTTTAATATGTATTGTGGTAGCCATAATGTTATTGCCTAATTTAGATACTATAGGTGTAACTATAATGGAGGCTAGAAATTTTATTACGGCACGAGAAATGGTTAATGATGGTCATTGGTTACTCACTACTATGAATGGAGAGCCTCGCTATCAAAAACCTCCATTACCAACTTGGCTAACGGCATTTTCTAGTTTTATTTTTGGGATAAAAAGTATTTTTGGTTTACGCTTACCTACTGTAATAATGATTATGATACTTGGTAGCTTTCTTTATAAACTATCGCATAAAATCCTACAAAACTCTGCTCATAGTTTAACAAATGCGTTTATAGTTATTACCTCTTTTTATGTTATCGGTATTACTATTGAAGCACCTTGGGATATTTTTACACATAGCTTTATGTTGATTGCCATATATCATTTGTTTCAATTATTTGAAAAGAAAACCCCCAATTGGAAAAATACTCTAATTGCAGGATTATGTATTGGTTTTTATTTTATGAGTAAAGGCCCTGTATCTATGTATGCATTATTAATACCATTTCTATTAGCCTATGGTTTTGCATTCAAATATTCCAATTTGAAAAATAAATCCATCTCCTTCATTAGTATTGGTATTCTTGCAATTATTGTTGGTGGTTGGTGGTATGTTTATGTTCGACTTCAAGACCCTCTAACTTTTAACGCCATAACGCAAAAAGAAACAGCCAATTGGTCCAGTTATAACGTAAGGCCATTTTACTATTACTGGAGTTTTTTTACACAGAGCGGATTGTGGACCATTCCTGCGTTAATAAGTCTTATATACCCTTATTTAAAGAATAGGGTAACTCACAAAAAAGCGTATACATTTAGTTTTTTATGGACTATTTTTACCGTAATCTTATTATCTATAATTCCTGAAAAAAAGTCTCGTTATCTAATGCCTGTATTAATTCCCTTATCTATAAATATTGGTTTTTATATAGAATACTTAATTCGAAATTTTAAAGATATAAAGGATAAAAAAGAAACATTTCCTGTCTATTTTAATTTTGGTCTCATTGCTCTAATTGGAATTTTATACCCAGCAATTGCCTATTTTTACTTAAAAGATAATATAGCTGGCTATTGGCTATCTTTTATAGTTTCTTCTATCACTTTGTTTACTGTAGGTGCATATATAATTTTCTATTTGAAAAAGAAAAATATGAAACGAGTATTTTTCTTTACAGTTGTTTTTTTTGCTTCCGTTTTAATCACTGTTACTCCATTATCGAAAGCTTTTATAAGTTCAAACTACAAACCAATTTCACAATTGAACCATGAGAACCAACTCAATGTTTACGTATTAAATTACGTAGCTCCTGAAATGATTTGGCAGTTTGGAAATAAATTACCTTCTCTTCAATTAGAAAATGGATTGCTTCATTTTCCCAAAGAAAATGAATTTGGAATACTTACAAATGCTATTAACCCAGAAGACTATAAACGTATAGGAGATCTGTATACTCTTACAAAAAAATCAACTTTCGATTTGAATTTTGTTGATTCAATATCAAGAAAATACAATAAAAGACTCCTTAGTCAGTATTATATTTTAAAAAAGAAATAATACTTATTTTTTAGTATTTACTTAATTATAATGTATAATTATTCAAAAATAATAAAATTTAAAAAAATACTATGCGTGCATAGTATTTTTTAGTATATTTGTGCAAATGTTAAAAGAAAACTCTATAGACCACCAATTAAGAGCCACTTGGCAAGTAGTTTCTAAAATGTATAATGAGCAAGCCATAAAGCAAGATTATACGATGGCTATGGGTTTTGTAGTACTTAATATTGATTATGATAACGGCACACCATCAACAGCTTTAGGTCCTTTAATGGGAATGGAAGCTACTAGTTTATCACGTATTTTAAAGTCTATGGAAGATAAAGGTATTATCTATAGAGAAAAAAATCCTGAAGATGGTCGTGGGGTATTGATAAAACTCACCGCATTAGGAAAAGAAAAAAGAGAACAAGCTAAAGAATCTGTTTTAAGATTTAATGAAATTGTTCGACAACATGTAAGTGAAGAGGATTTAGAATCATTTTTTAATGTTACAGAAACTCTTTCAAGTTTCATTAATGAAAATAAAATTTTTGAAAATAAAAGAAAAGCAAGTTGAAATTGTGTCAATTTGCAATAATTAAACATTCATAAATAATGAAAAGAAGTATTAAAAAAGTAGCAGTAATCGGATCAGGAATTATGGGATCTGGTATTGCTTGTCATTTTGCCAATATTGGCGTAGAAGTTATATTGTTTGATATCGTTCCTCGTGAATTGACCGATAAAGAAAAAGCGAAAGGCTTAACTTTAGAAGATAAGGTTGTCAGAAACCGTTTGGTAAATGATAGCTTAAAAGCATCCTTAAAATCAAAACCGTCACCTATATATAACCAAAAATTTGCTAGTAGAATTTCTACAGGCAATCTAGAAGATGATTTACACAAAATAAAAGATGTTGATTGGATTATTGAAGTAGTCGTAGAACGTTTAGATATCAAACAAAAGGTTTTTGAAAGTATTGAAAAACATCGAACTCCTGGTACTTTAATAACTTCTAACACTTCTGGAATTCCTATTGCATTTATGAATAAAGGAAGAAGTGAAGATTTTCAACAACACTTTGCCGTAACTCACTTTTTTAATCCACCACGCTATTTAAAACTTTTTGAAGTTGTACCTGGCCCAAACTGCAAACAAGAGGTAACTGACTTTTTAATGATGTATGGTGAAAAATTCTTAGGTAAAACTTCTGTTTTAGCAAAAGACACTCCTGCATTTATTGGAAATCGTATTGGTGTATTTGGTATTATGAGTTTATTCCATATCGTAAAAGAATTAGGAATGACTGTTGAAGAAGTTGATAAATTAACTGGTCCGGTAATTGGTCGTCCAAAATCGGCAACTTTTAGAACTTGTGATGTTGTTGGTTTAGATACTTTAGTACATACTGCAAATGGTGTTGCTGACAATTGCCCAGATGACGAAATGCACGATTCATTCGCGATTCCAGATTTCATCAATAAAATGATGGAAAATAAATGGTTGGGTTCTAAAACCAGACAAGGTTTTTATAAAAGAACTAAGAATGCTGAGGGTAAAAAGGAAATTTTATCTTTAGATTTAAATACATTAGAATACAAAGCACAAGTAAGACCCAAATTTGCCACCTTACTAGCAACAAAAACTATTGAAAATGTTTCAGATAGGTTTAAGGTATTAATCAAAGGTAAAGACAAAGCTGGTGAATTTTATAGAAAATCATTTACGGCACTTTTTGCTTATGTTCAAAATAGAATTCCCGAAATATCTGATGAACTCTATCGTATTGATGATGGCTTAAGAGCTGGATTTGGTTGGCAGCATGGACCATTCCAAATTTGGGATGCTGTAGGTGTTGCAAAAGCCGTTGAATTGATGAAAACTGAAGGTCATGATGTAGCCTCTTGGGTTACTGAAATGTTAGCTGCAGGAAATGATAGTTTCTATACTGTAAAAGATGGTACCAACTATTATTATGATATTCCTTCTAAAAAATACGTGAAAATTCCTGGTCAAGATGCATTTATCATCTTAGATAATATTCGTGAAGCTAAAGAGATCTGGTCTAATGCAGATACATCTATTCAACATTTAGGTGATGGTGTTTTAAACATTGAATTCAGATCTAAAATGAACACCTTAGGTGCTGGTGTATTAGCGGGTATTAATAAAGGTATTGATTTAGCAGAACAAGAGTATGAAGCAGTAATTTTAGGAAATCAAGCAACCAACTTCTCTGTTGGAGCAAATTTAGCTATGGCTTTAATGATGGCTGTAGAACAGGATTATGACGAACTCGCCTATGGTGTAAAACATTTTCAAGATACGGTAATGCGTTTACGTTATTCATCTATTCCAACCTTAATGACGCCTAGAGGAATGACTTTTGGTGGTGCTTGTGAAATGGGAATGCATGTTGATAAAGTAATTGCTGCTGCTGAAACCTATACAGGTTTGGTTGAATTTGGTGTAGGAATTATCCCAGCTGGTGCTGGAACCAAAGAAATGACAAAAAGAGTGTCTGATCTTTGGGTAAAAGATGATGTAAAATTAAACAGATTGCGAGATGCCTTTATCAATATCGCTATGGCAAAAGTAGCAACTTCTGCTTATGAAGCTTTTGATATGAATTATTATTTACACCATAAAGATTTGGTTGTTGTTAATGAAAAATTACAAATAGCTACTGCAAAACGTCATGCTATTCAAATGTTAGAAGATGGTTATACACAACCTGCTCCACAAAAAGTGAGAGTTTTAGGACAACAAGCTTTAGGTATGTTTATGGTAGGAACTGATAGTTTAATGCAAGGACGTTACGCTTCAGAACACGATAGAAAAATAGCTAATAAATTAGGATATATCATGGCAGGTGGAGATTTATCTGAACCTACTGATGTATCTGAACAGTATTTATTAGATTTAGAACGCGAAGCGATTATGAGTTTATTTACCGAGCGTAAAACCTTAGAAAGAATTCAGCATACATTGAAGACTGGGAAACCGCTCAGAAATTAATCCCATCCAAACTTTCCCAAAGGGAAGTAGCTAAAAACAGGATGAAAAACCTAACTTTCATATAAACGAAAGAGGGTTGAAAAAATAAAATGAATAAAAAATATAAATATAATCTTTAATAAAAATTCCCTTTCCTTTGGAAAGGGTTAGGGATAGGAATGAAAACAGC
>JAJRPL010000216.1 GCA_024280815.1 Bacteroidota bacterium | reverse complement strand
TTTACCTGTTCGGGTGTCATATACCCTTCATCGTAATGAAAAGTATTATCTAATGAAAAAGAAAGTTTACGTCTTTTAGTATCTTTACTTGGGTGAATATATTTTTCTTTAACAGAAGTAGGGTACGGTGTTGGCTTATTGGCGAGCATCCATCCAATTTCTTCATCTCCTTGGTAAAATTCTTTCCAATCATCTTCAGTTAAAAGCTCCATAGCGTTTGGAAATAAACGTGAGTCTTCAATACCCATTAACCGTCTAATTCCATCAATTAAATAAGGAATATTTTCTATAATTTTTACGCTATTTTTTTCTTCATTGAATGTATTTAATAAACGTATTTGGTCTCGAATAGTATCATGAAAAGACCACATACCTTGACTTGGACCCTCCCATCCATATTTCTCCAAATAGGGAAATAATTGATTCTCTTTTCTTGCAAACCTTTTTTCTATAGTAGTTAATTGATTGAAAATATTAAAATATTTTTGAAAATCATCTTTTGGGTTTACATTTTCTAGTTCAATAAGTAAGCTCTTAAGTAGATCACCTTCTTCATAATAAACTTTTATAGGATGGCCTTCAGGCAATTTCTCTATTTCATCTAAAAATGGATTCATTTTTTGTTTAATTTAATTAAAGTATTATTTTTAATAAGAAAGGAGTCTTCTTGATTAATATTCCAACTTTTTTCTTGACTATTATTCATTCCCTGAATAGAAATTTGGATAGATAAAGTATCAGAATTTCTAATTAAAGCAATTTTTTTAAACGAATTTTGAATAGCAGATTTTATTGGTAAACTCGGACATTTATTTAATTTATATACAGCCAACATGTCTGTAGAGAACCATTGCAATAGCATGTTTAAATGCTTAGGTTCACACTCATTATCAATTTTCAACTCTTTTAATAGCTTGCACTTTATTTTTGTTGAAGAATTGTCACATTCATTCCCGTAAGCATATAAATACCAAGATAATAGGGCTTTTTCGGGTGCTTGTATTTGATGTAAATAAGTAGTGTTTATTTTGTTGTCATCTAAAATAATTTGAGTGATATTATCCTCTTTATTTTTACAAGAAAAGAGAAATACTACTAATAATATGGTATAAAGTGTTTTCATTAATCTTTACTATTATCAATAATAAATAAAATGATAGCAATACCAAAAAAAATTCCTGCAGCTATCAATACTTCTTTCATATAAGGCCAATTAACAAAGCTCCCAATAGAGCCAATCATTGCGAGTTGTAATCCGATGGCGAATGCCATTTTTACTTTTTTTGTCATGGTTTTATTTTATCTTAAAAGGATATTACCAATTCAATTTTTGGAATTTGTTATTTGAATTTTCTATAATTAAGATTTATGTTTTATTCTGTCATATAATTTTGCTAAGGACTGTAATAGCTCAACAGGAGTCGTTAAAATTTCATAGTGATTTGTACCAAACATTTGTGGTAAATAATATTTTGCATTGGCTTCAATAGCTAGTGCATATGAATTGATATTACGCTCATTTAACTCTCTTAAAGCCTGTTTTACATCGTTAATACCATAGTTGCCTTCGTATTTATCATAATCATTGGGCTTGCCATCAGATATTAAAATCACCCATTTATTTTTTGTGTTACGTTGGTCTAGTAAAGTTCCAGAATGCCTCAAGGCCGTACCTATTCTGGTATAGCCTTCAGGTTCTACAGCTCCAATTTTATGTTTTGCTTTATCCCAATGGTCATCAAAACCTTTTAATGATACGTATGTGGCATAATTTCTTGTTTTTGAATAAAATGCATTGATAGAAAAATCGACTTGAAATTCATTTAAAATTTCACCAAAGAGAATAGAAACCTGTTTTTCAACATCAATTACTCTATTATTTGCAGCATATCCGTCTGTAGATAAACTAATATCTAATAGCATTAAAATAGAAAGATCTTTTTCTTTTTTTCGTTTAGATAAGTAGATGTTTTCTGAAGGCGTGTGTCCAGAATGTACATCAATATACAAATCGGTTAATGCATCTATATCAAATTCCTCTCCTTGTGGTTGTCTACGTTGTTGCTGAAATTTATTGTTGATATTAGTTAACATTTTACGCAGACCAAGTAAGGTAGAGGTGTTATCATTGATAGTTTTTTTATAATATGAATTATTATTTTCTTTTATAGTTTTCGGATAAACCTTGCAGAAATCTTCTTTATATGTTCGTTTAGCATAATCCCATTCATCATACGAAATATAATAATTTTCTGTATTGATTTCTGTACTTTCTGCTATGGTAGTATTTTCAATAAACTCTGCTTGATATACAGAATGCGTGGTGTCATCTACACGTACCGTATATTTCATATTCAATTCATCTAATGCGGCACTATGTTCATCCAATTCATCATCACCATCAAAATCTCGCCAGCCACCATCCCATTCTTCGGCAGTGTCAATTTTTTCGAAATCATGTGTCATTACATAATCTTCTTGTTGTTTTTGATCTATTTGAAGCGAGATTACTTCTTCAACAGGATTTGCCTTTAAAATGGTTTGAATTTCATTAACAATTGCCTTTTTAGCTTTCTCATTAAAATTTTGTAAAGGGGTGTTATTAGCATTAGTTTCGGGATTATTCTGCATCCATTTCCCATAAATAAAACTATAGTCTTGTGGTATTTTATCTGTTATTTTTGAATTATAAATATCTAGTAATTGTTGATGAATACTGTATGTTATAGGAAATTCTTCAACTAAAATAGATAAGATTTGATTCGATGAGTTTTGTGCTTTTTCTTGAGATTCCTTAAGCCCATGTTCGGAAGTATCATGCCAATTTAAGTCTAAATTATTTTGAATTGATAAATATAAGACTCTAAATAAATAAAAGGAAAGGTTTTCTTCATAGGTTGAGAATTCGGAAAATAGAGTAGGGAGGAAGAAATTGTTATTCTTATAGCCACCTTCTCGTTTGGCAGGATAAATAGCTATAGATTTCCCGGTAATGGCTCTTGCTAAAATACTTAAGCGTGGTTTTATGGTATCTAAGGTTACCGTTTTAGATGCTGCCTCAAGTGTTTCTCGTTTTTTTTTAGTAAAGAAGTTTGCTATTTTACCGTATATGTATTCGTCTAAAGCCATTTGGTGAATTGCAAGATTGAATTATTAAATCATAAGGTTACATAAATCGCGTAAAGCATCAATTATTTCTAAATCGTCTGTTAATGGTTCTACAATTGCAACTTCAACAGAAAGCCGTTTTGGTAAACCACTATGTATTAGCTTTGCCGCATCTACCAATAGTCTAGTTGATACGGTTTCTGTTAAACCAAGTTCAGTTAAATTTCTAATTTTTGTAGCAATATTGACCAATTTTTTGGCTGTTGCTTTGTCAATTTCGGTTTCATTAACTAAAATTTCTGCTTCAATTTTTTCTTCAGGATAGGTAAATGATAAGGCAACAAAACGTTGTTTGGTTGATGGTTTTAATTCTTTGAACCCTTTTTGATAGCCAGGATTAAATGAGGCAACTAACATAAAATCTTTGTGAGCTTTAACGGTTTCTCCTAATTTATCAATATACAGTTCTCGTCTATGATCTGTTAATGAATGGATGGCTACAATCACATCAGGTCTAGCTTCAGCTATCTCATCT
>JAJRPL010000215.1 GCA_024280815.1 Bacteroidota bacterium | reverse complement strand
ATAATTCAAGACTTCATCCTCATAAACAACAATTTCTTTTGTGCTCTTTTTTAAGCCATTTGATGTAAAAATAGTACTTATAATTTCGTTTTTAATTGAGTTGAATTTTTGATCTTTTTCACTTCTGAAATTTTCATCTACGTTTCCATAGCCTATGGTTAAGATGTTGTCTCCATGTACAGCAGCACTCCATAATAAATGGTCGCTGGCATCATTCCAATCAAAAGAACCTTTTTCTTCTAAGGTTTTTGTGATTTGCTGATTGATTTCTTCTATTGATAAGACTTTTTGAACAGCTGCTTCTTCAATAGGTGGTGTTTCTTCGTTGTTACATGAGCTTAAAAAAGCCAAGAGTAGTATTGATGAAATAAGGTAAATTTTTTTCATGGTTAGTTTGATTAAAAAGGTGAGTAAAAACAGTCAGTTATAAATAGCGAACTCACCAAAGTTAGTGAACTTTTTTTAAAAACACCAAACTGAGTCTGTAAAAAGTATACCCTTCTATGATGCCCAGTAGCATTCCAGCAAAAATATCGATGGGAAAGTGTACCCCTACATAAATTCTACTATAGGCAAAAAGGATAGGCCAGACAAGTAGTAATAGCGGATATTTATAGTGTTTTCTTAAGGTCAAAATCATAAATATAGTAACGGCAAATGAGGTAGTAGAATGACCCGAAACAAAACTAAAACTATGAGGTGTTTTTAGAATGCGGATAATATTATTTATTGTCGGATCATTATTTGGACGTAGCCTTTCAAAAAAATCTTTAATCAGGTTGACAAATTGATCTGAAAAAGTAACTAATAAAGCTGCTACAACAACTAAAACAAGACCTTTTTTTAATCCGTAAGCTTTAAAAATTAGAAAAAAGAGTAATAAAAATAAGGGAATCCAACTAAATTGATTGGTAACCGTCATCCAAAAGGCGTCAAAAGGTTCAGAACCCAGAGCATTTAATTTGATAAATAATTCTTTATCGTATTCGATGATTTTTTCTAGGAAAGTCAATTTTATAAATTGCGTTTTATCGGGCCAGTAACTTCATCAATGTTGTCCTGAATATTTTCTTTTACTGTATTGATTTCTTTTTTGATGTCTGTTGCAATACTGGTGTCAATTCCTTGCTTTTCAGCGGTGTTATTAATCTCACGCTTGATATCATTAGTTGCATCTTTCAATTGACGCATACCTTTACCTAATTCTCTGGCGATAGAAGGTATTTTATCTGCACCGAATAGCATCAATACTATAACTAGTACTACAAAAATTTCACCTCCGCTAATAAATAAAAATGCCATAATCATTTAATATAAAATACAAAGATAGTGGAATTTAGTATATTAGCATTGAACCAACTATTTATTATGATAAATTTCAGAAATGCCACAAAAAAGGACGTGCCATTTATTGTGAAAATGATAGCCGATGATGCCTTAGGTAAGTTAAGAGAAGATTATCAAGAACCTTTACCAATTGTTTATTATGATGCTTTTTCAACTATAAATAAAGATGATAATCAAGAATTAATTGTTGTAGAAGATGAAAATTCTGAAATTATTGGGACATTACAGTTAAGTTATCTACAGTATTTAACCTATCAAGGCGGTATAAGAGCTCAAATAGAAGCAGTACGAATTAGAGAAGACTTGAGAGGAAAAGGTATTGGGCAATTGATGATTGAATGGGCAATAAAAAGAGCCAAACAGAAAAATGCACATGTACTACAATTGACAACTGATAAAAAAAGACCAGATGCTATTCAGTTCTATGAAAAACTAGGGTTTAAAGCAAGTCATGAAGGAATGAAGTTACATTTTTAAGCCCTTCCCTTTGGGAAGGGTTGGGATGGGATTAACATCCGTTTAATCTCATTCAGTTTCATCAACGCTTCAATAGGTGTTAGGGTATCAATATTTACCGCTAAAATTTCTTCCTTAATGTCTTCTAGTAAAGGGTCATCAAGTTTAAAAAAACTGAGCTGCATATCTTCTTCTGCAGCTTGTTTGAGTTTGTCTTTTATTTCTTCAGAACCATGACTTTGTTCTAATTTTTTCAACATTTTATTAGCTCTGTGAATTACAGAGGTTGGCATACCAGCCAATTTAGCCACATGAATACCAAAACTATGCTCACTACCACCAGAGACTAACTTCCGTAAGAAAATCACATTGTCCTTGAGTTCTTTTATAGAAACATTGAAGTTTTTAATACGATCAAAAGTTTCTGTCATATCATTCAATTCATGGTAATGTGTCGCAAATAATGTTTTTGCTTTTGACGGATGTTCATGTAAATATTCAGCTATCGCCCAAGCAATAGAAATACCATCATAAGTACTTGTACCACGACCAATTTCATCTAACAAGACCAAACTACGTTCAGAAATATTATTTAAAATATTAGCCGTTTCATTCATTTCTACCATAAAAGTAGATTCACCCATCGAAATATTATCACTAGCCCCAACACGCGTAAAAATTTTGTCAACTACGCCAATTCTAACCTGTTGTGCAGGCACATAACTTCCCATTTGAGCAAGTAAAACAATGAGTGCAGTTTGTCGTAAAATAGCCGATTTACCACTCATATTTGGCCCTGTAATCATAATAATTTGTTGCTGTGTTCTGTTTAACACGACATCATTTGCAATATATTCTTCACCAATTGGCAATTGTTTTTCTATTACAGGATGGCGACCGTTTTTAATCTCTAAATCAGTACTTTCATCTAATTGCGGACGTACATAATTGTTGTCTTTAGCGGTTTGAGTAAAAGAACACAAACAATCTAATTTTGCTACTTGTTGAGCATTTTCTTGAACTTGCTTTATATGAGCTAACATATAATTGATTAAGTCAGCAAATAATTGTTGTTCTAATTGCCCAATTTTTTCTTCAGCACCTAAAATTTTGGTTTCGTATTCTTTGAGTTCTTCGGTAATATAGCGTTCAGCACTGACTAAAGTTTGCTTACGAATCCATTCTTCTGGGACTTTGTCTTTATGGGTATTTCTAACCTCAATATAATAGCCAAAAACGTTATTGAAAGCAATTTTTAAACTGGTAATGCCTGTACGCTCAGTTTCACGAGCCAACATATTGTCTAAATATTCTTTTCCAGAGGTTGAAATGGCTCTTAACTCATCTAATTCAGTAGAAACTCCAGCTGCAATAGCATTTCCTTTATTGATATTTACGGGTGAATCAGCTTTTAGTGTTTTTGTGATTTTATCGATTAATTCACTGCAAGAATGTAGTTTTTTACCTAAGCTTTGCAACGATTTATTATTGCTTTTTTGAGCAGCTTCTTTTATAGGAAGAATAGCTTTTAAAGAATCTTTTAATACGACAACTTCACGTGGATTTATCTTGCCTGTTGCTACTTTAGAAATCAAACGTTCTATATCACTAATTTGCTTGATTTGATACGTAATTCCGTCATAAAAATCATCATTAT
>JAJRPL010000214.1 GCA_024280815.1 Bacteroidota bacterium | reverse complement strand
TGTATTTTTATCTAAAAAATAATTAATTAAGGCTCTTTGTAATTTTGCTCCTTTACCTTTATACACAGGAAAACCTGCACCAGTTATTTTGTTGCCTAATTCAAAATCTATGATATCATATTTTTTAGCAAGTTCCCAATGTGGTAATGCTTTGTCATGTAATTTAGGAATGTTACCCTCTTTAAAAATTTCTTCATTATCCTCTTCAGTTGTACCAGCACAAACCAATGCGTTTGGTATATTTGGTATTTGATATAACAATTCATTCAATTCATTTTGAGTGCTAGTTAGCTGCTCACTCAATTGTTTAGAACTGTCTTTAAGTTGAATTGTTTTTTCTTTTAATAAAGTCGCTTTTTGCTGCTCACCAGATTTGAATAAAATCCCAATCTCTTTAGATATTTTATTAGATTCAGCTTGGTTGTTTTCTAATTCAGTTTGGATAGATTTTCGCTTACCATCAACTGTTATTACTTGATTGATAATGTTGGCGGCATCTGTAAAATTCCGAACGGCTAACCTTTCTATAATAAGGTCTTTATTTTCTCTAATAACTGCGACTTGTAACATGATTTTGTTTTATTGAAGGTGCAAAGATAATAATAGATTGGTGATTAACGAATTTAGATTAACGAATATTAAAATCAAGGATTAATAAGCTGCTTTTGATAAGGTAGTAACCAATCATTATGTTTAAAATACCGCCATTTTACTGAAGCGATATCAATAGTGTCGTTAACTAAAGGTTGTTGTTTATGGCCATTTACACCAACTTTTCCTTTTACATATACTGCAATATCTTTTCCGTTTGCTGCAGCTTCTTTTTTGAGGCGTTGAGCAAATTGCCAAATCATATCAGGTTTTGTGTTTATTGATCCGATTTGTTTTTGCGTAAGATAATCGCTTAATTTGATAGTTTCTTTTTTGTTGGTTGCTTTGTCTACCACAGTAAAAGTTTGATAACCTCCTTTTGAGCGAAGCATCATTCGCCAACTTAATCGATGACCTTCTTCTGTCCATAATACATTTTCTTTAATTAGCCAATGGCGTAAAGGAAGTAGTATTTGTATTGTAAAATATACTCCGATAAAGAGGTAGTAATATTTTTTTTGCTGTGGTAGGATAATTTCATTTTTATCATAAAAAGGTTTCTTTTTCATGAAAAATTTATGAATAATCTTTGGGTCACAAAAGAAAACAGCAAAGGATAACGTTAAAAAAGGAAAAATACCAACTTGAAAAATAATAGCATTGAATAGATGAAAAAATACCGAAAGAGCAAATCCGAAGATCCTAGTTTTTCTAAATAATAATAAGGGTACAATTAAAATATCGAAAAATATACCACTATAACTCAAAAAATAATGAAACCACTCTTTAGTAAATAAACTACCAACAATAGGGTAATCTAGTTTTGAAGATAAAAATAGTTTTACTGGTATGGCATTTAGCCAGTCAGGATATATTTTAGCAATACCACCATAAAAGTAAACGACACCAATTTGTAACATAAGTAGTAAAGATGTCCAAAAAGGAACCGAAATTGATTTCAATTCAGGTTTTCTTTTAACATCAACAGACAAGTAATTGTTGGCAGGTTGAAAAATCATTAAAAAACTCAATAAAGCGGTTAGATAGTAATGATTATTGTAGGATGATTTCTGCATTAAGTATGTAGATGTCCACATGATGAAGAAAGCTATCA
This sequence comes from Bacteroidota bacterium, assembly GCA_024280815.1. Taxonomy (GTDB): domain Bacteria; phylum Bacteroidota; class Bacteroidia; order Flavobacteriales; family Flavobacteriaceae; genus Aureibaculum. The sequence goes on along the minus strand of JAJRPL010000214.1, from coordinate 920 downwards.
TTGCCAATCTGTAACGATAGCCAATCATTACACAGAATCCGAATAGCCCCATAATGAGGTAGTAAAAATACATACCACTACCTGGTAAAGGTTGTAGAAATTCAAAGCCAATGAAGTTAAATGTAAATTTGGGTTCTACTAATGTTCTGGTGATCCAACCGGTAAAAATTGCACCGACAGATTCTAAAAAAAGTAATAAACCGAAAATAATTCTGAATACTATTAAAGGAGAATTGTCAATATGTTTAAAAAGAAATTTTTCCATTAGAAATTAATTGTCTAGCCTGTTTTTCATCTTGTTTTATTTGGTCAAATAAATGATTGATAGAATCAAATTTTTGTTCGTCTCGTAAACGATATGCTAACTGAATCTGAATGTCTTTTCCGTAAATATCTGCATTAAAATCTAGTAAATGTACTTCAATAGTTTGATGTTTCCCGTCTACAGTTGGTCTATTGCCTATGTTCATAATACCGAACAAATTTTGATTGTTGAATGTAGTTTTAATGATATAAACTCCAGCTTTTGGTATGAGCTTGTAAGGTTCTTCAATGCGAATGTTGATTGTGGGGTAGTTATATTTTTTACCTAAACCTCTACCATGAACAATGGTTCCTGTAAGTAGGTATTCATACCCTAAATAGCAGTTTGCTTTTTCAATATCACCTTCAATTAAAGCTTTTCTTATCTTGGTAGAACTTACGGCGATACTTTTAATGTCTTGAGCAGGTATTTCTTCAACCTCAAAATTATAAATTGCACCATATTCTTTCAATTGCTCAAGGTTACCTTCTCTGTTTCTTCCAAATTGATGGTCGTAGCCAATGATTAATTTTTTAAGTTTAAGTTGTTGTTTTAAAATTGTTCTTACAAAATCAAGAGCGGTCAATCTTGAAAATTCTTTTGTGAATGGTTCTAT